>NZ_CAXTAZ010000001.1:0-250642 GCF_964242715.1 uncultured Enterovirga sp. | reverse complement strand
TGGCCCAGGCCAAAGCCGAGCAGGCCAAGGCCGAGCAGGGGCGTATCGAGGAGGCGAACGCGGAGGCCGCTCGGATTGAGCAGGCCAGGCTCGCTCGAGTTGAAGCCGAGCAAGCTAGAGCAGAGGAGAGGCGCATCGAACAAGGAAGGGCGGAGATCGCCCGGGCGGAGCAGGCCCGTCTCGACCTGGCAGGAGCCGAGCAAGCCCGAGCCGAGCAGCGGCGCATCGAGCAGGCGAAGGCCGAGGCCGCTCGGGTCGAGGAGTATCGGCTGACCCAGGCCAAAGCCGAGCAAGCCCGAGCCGAGCAGGGGCGTGTCGAGCAGGCGCGGGCCGAGGCCGCGCGGGTGGAGCAGGCCCGTTTAGGGCAAGGCCAGGCTGAACGAGACACAGTCGAGCAGAGAGGCATCGACCAAGCGAATGCGGAGGCGGCTCGGATCGGTCAGCCCCGCCTCAATCAACCTCGAACCGGACAATCCAGACTTGAGCGGAGACGCATCGCCGACCGGGCGGCAGAGGAGCGGCGCCGGATTGGATGGGCAAACGCGGAACGCGGCCGCATCAAGGACGCACGGGGTCGATCTCAAGCGGGAAGGAGACCGAGCATTGTCGCCGAGTGGCAGCAACCCAGGCGGGAATGGATCCCAATCCCTTATGGAGCCTACCGAGCCTATGGAGATATCGTGATCGTTTCTCCCCGTGCTGGCCAATTCAGGAGCACGAGCAGCAGCCTGCCCCCACAGTTGATGAGGTGGCTCGATGGCGGTCCCGGGCGCCAGTTTTAAGCCGGAACCTCGGGCCGCTCTCGGACGCCGACATTCAGAACTCGAGAGCGGCGCTTTGGATCACGGACCCGGCGCCATCGCTGGTGGACCGCGACGGAAGCGGGCCCTTGCTTGGGCCAGGCGCTGAACGGCGCTAGGATGGACGTCGTTCAAACCTCAGACTTGGCGGAGATGCGCTACCACCACCCGCGTGGCGAGTCGTGTCTCGGGTCAGTGGTCGACAGGCTTCATGGCCCGCTGCGGCCAACGAAGCCCGAGATGTCGCGCTAAGACAGATGCTCCTGAGCCGAAAACGTCAGGGTAAACAGCTCCCGGCCGGCTTGGTCGTGGACTTCCATTTTCCAGCTTTCGCCAGTCCAAAACTTGCCGGCCATGTCCCGCAACATGTCGCCGCTGGTCTGAATGGCTCTGGCCTGCGCGGCGTAGACGTCCGGTAGCTCGGTCCCGTTTGGGTCGACAAACGACCGTCCATCGGTCACATTGAAAAAATAACGCGGCATGGCGTGATCCCGGACAGGCGGGAGCACGATGGTCTCTCTGCCGCAAGCGCCCTGAACCGGCCAGCGATGCGTCTGAATGCGCCTCGCGCGATGAAATAGCAAGAGCGCGGAGTATTATGTCCAGAGCCACAGCAATGCTTCTGCGAAAGTTGGATAGCATCGCCGTCCTTGGCGACGCCGACCGAAAAGCGATTGCTGGTCTGCCCGTGCGAATGACCGACCTAAAGCACGACCAGGATTTCATCCGCGACGGAGACGTGGGCCAGGAATGCTGTCTTTTGGTTGACGGCTTCATGCATCGCTACAAGGTCCTTCCCGACGGCAAGCGTCAGATACTCGCCTTCCATACGCCGGGCGATATTCCGGATTTGCAGAGCCTCCTTCTCCCAAACATGGACCACGGCCTCGCGGCCCTCGTCCCTTGCACGGTGGCGTTCATCTCGCATCAGGGCATGCGGGGGTTTCTGGCCGCGCATCCCCGTGTCACGGAGGCCCTCTGGCGTGACACGCTGATCGATGCAGCGATCTTTCGAGAGTGGCTCACCAGCATGGGCCAGCGAACGGCGAGGGGCCACCTGGCCCATCTGGTGTGCGAGTTTTTCACCCGTTGCCGCGCCGTCGGCGTGGGTTCCGTCGATAGCTGCCCTTTTCCTATGACGCAGTTGGAGATTGCGGATGCGCTCGGTCTGTCAGACGTTCACGTCAACCGAACGATCACGGAGTTGCGGAACGACGGCCTGATCTCCATTCAAAAGCGCACGCTCACAATCTTGGACTGGCCAGCGTTGGTCGCCGAAGGGCAATTCGATCCTGCCTACCTGCACATTCGCGAAAGCTCCGGGCTCGTGTCGGGGCTCTAGAGGAATTCCGCATGCGTGGGCCGACGTCCTGAACGAAGGAACAATGACGCGGCGACCTCAAGGCGAAGGTCGGCCAAGCCGTCTTCCTTTCAGGTCGAGCAGATCGGCCGTGCGCAGATGGTCGGCCCGCAGGGCGTGGCCGAAGGCCAGCTTGAATATCGGCTCGCCACCCTCATTGGCCACGGTCATCTCCCAGTGGCGCCGACACAATCCGCGCTGATCGCCATCCGCCATCAAATTCCGGGCGCTGTCCAAAGCCTCGACGTGGACGGCGTTTTCCGAGAGATCGGTCCCTTCCTGATCGTAGGCGAACGCGTGCCCGTCGGTCACATGAAAGAAGAAACGCGGCACCGCCAAAATCTCCTGCGGTCTGCAATGACGGCCAACCTGATGGGGGAGGCCGAGTTGCGGTTCGCCATTGGACGGAGCAGCCTCGCTCGCCATGTATGACGATGGGCGACCCTATCGGCCGATCGACCGAGGCCGGGGTCCATCTGACAGCGCCTAGAGCAGCCCGATGGAGATGGCCGGCACGAGTGCGATCGCGACCAGGCCGAGCACCAGCGCGGCCAAGTAGAACCAGATCGTCGTCATGGCGGAATCGGGGTCCACCTTCCCGATCGAGCAAGCGATATAATAGCCGATGCCGATGGGGGGCGCGAACAGGCCGATATTCATCGAGACGACGACCACCATCGCGTAGTGGACGCCGTGGATGCCCAGATCCTTGGCAATCGGGAACATCAACGGGGCCAGCAGCACGATCGCGGGCAGGCCTTCCAGGAGGCAGCCCAAGGTGAGGAACACCGCGACCGTCACGCCCATATAGACGATCCAGCCTCCGGGCAGGCCCTTCATGACCCCGGCGAGATATTGCGCGAAGCCGGTCTGGGTCAGCACCCACGCGGCCGCCGAGGCCGTGCCGAGGATGATCAGGATCGAGCCCGTCATCGCCGCGGTCTCGACCAGCATCCGGTACATGTCCCGGGCCTTGATGCCGCCATACAGGATCATGCCGGCGATCAGGGCGTAGACGACCGCGATGGTCGAAACCTCCGTCGCGGTGGCGACGCCCTCCGTCACGGCCCCGCGGACGAGGAAGGGAAGGACGAGAGCCGGCGCGGCGATCATCAGCGCCTTGCCGATCACCGGCAGAGGTGCCCGGCGCACGCCCCCCATCATCTCGCCGCGCGCCCTCCAGCGCGCCGCCACCGCCAGGATCAAGAGCAGGAAGAAGGCGACGACGAAGCCGCTGGCGAACAGCGCCGCGATCGAGATGCCGGCGACCGAACCGATCACGATCAGCACGATCGAGGGCGGGACGGTGTCGGCCATGATCGCCCCGGTCCCGAGGAGCGCGACCATCTCTTCCGGCCGGTTCCCGCGCCGTTTCATCTCCGGGAACAGCGCCGGCGCCACCGTCGCCATGTCCGACACCTTGGAGCCGGAGATGCCGGACACGAGGTAGAGCGAGCCGAGCATGACGTAGGACATGCCGGCCTTCACATGGCCGAGCAGGGAGGCGAGGAAGTCGACGATCGCCTTGCCCATGCCGGTCGCGTCGAGAATGCAGCCGAGCAGCACGAAGATCGGGACGGAGAGCAGGATCAGGCTCGACATCCCTTCGTCCATCCGGCCGACGATGACGGTCACGGGAAGCCTCGTCGAGAAGACCAGGAACGCCATCGCGCCCGCGCCGAAGCAGAAGGCGATCGGAACCCCCATGGCGAGACAGACGGCGATCACGGCGACGAGCAGGACGAGGATATTGGCCCGGCCGAGTCCGGCGAAGACGGGCGAGAGCAGCCAGAGCGCTCCGACGGCCAGGGCCACGACCGTGATGGCCGTCAAGAGATCGCGTCTCGTAACGTCGTGCCAGAGCTTTGCGGCGAGCACGACCAGCATCAGCCCGATCCCGATGGGGATCCCGGCCACCCGCCAGGCGGTTGAGATTTCCAGGCCCGGCGAGACGACCGGGAACTCGTCCTGCCAATGCTCGAGGGCCGATGGCAGCAGCGCGACGAGGAAGGTCGCGACAACGACAAGGCCGGTGGCCTCGAGGGGACCTCGCAGCCGCGGCCCGGCGCCGTTCAGGAGAAGCGCCAATCGGAGATGCTCGTTGCGATCCATGGCGATCACCGAGCCGAACATCACGATCCAGAGGAAAACGAAGGACGCGATCTCGTCGGCCGCCGTGATCGGCGCTCCCAGGATGTAGCGCGAGAACACCGCGACCAGGACGAGCCCGATCAGTCCGACGATCAGGGCGGCGGAGATCGCCTCGAGCGGTCCCATGAGAAAGCGCAGTCGCCCGGACGGCCGCGGCGGCACCTGCTCCTCGACCGCGAAAGCCTGGATCTCGGTGATCGGAGTTGCATCGGCCATCGGTGCGTCGCTCGGGAATCTGGCTCGGGAATGGCCCGCCGCCTTCCGGAGGGCGGCGGGTGATGACGGTCGACCGGCGCGCTCAGGCGAGCTTGCCGACGGCCTCTTCGAGGAGAGCCCACGGCTCTTCGCCGAACTTGCCGCGCCATTCCTTGTAGAACCCGGCTTTCGACAGCGTATCACGGAAGGGAGCCGGGTCGACCTCGTTGAAGATCAGGCCGGCGGCCGCGAGTTCCTTCTGCAGGCTGATATTCTGGCTGGCGACCTCCGCGCGCTCGGCGATGCAGGCATCGTTGACGACCCGGGTCACGATCGCCTGAAGGTCGGCCGGCACCTGTCCCCAGGACCGGCGGTTCATCAGGAACCACCAGCCGTCCCACATGTGATTGGTCACCGAGCAGTATTTCTGCACCTCGAAGAGCTTGGCCGCCGAGATGATGGCGGGCGGATTCTCCTGGCCGTCGACGACCTTGGTCTGCAGCGCGGAATAGACTTCCGCGAAATTCAGTCCGGTCGGCGATGCGCCGAGCGACCGGAACAGCGACAGCCACAGCGCGCTGACCGGAACCCGGATCTTCATGTTCTTGAGATCCTCCGGCTGCACGATCGGCCTCGCGCTGTTCGTGATCATGCGGAAACCATTGTCCCAGATCTTGTCCATGACGACGAAGCCGCCGCGGGTGATCTGGCTGCGCAGGTGAGCGCCGAGCTTGCCGTCCATGGCGCCCCATAAAGCCGGGTAGTCCTTAAAGGCGAAGCCGACGCCGGAGATCGCCGCCGCCGGGATGATGGTGGACAGCACGTTCACGCCGGAATTCAGGAAGCATTCCAGCGCGCCGGAGCGGAGCTGGGACAGCATGTCGGAATCGGCGCCGAGCTGGTTGTTCGGGAAAAGCTGGAACTCGAACCTGCCATTCGTCTCGAGCTTCACCTGCTCCGCCGCCTTGGTGAGATGAATGTTGAGCGGGTGTGAAGCGGGCACGTTGGTGCCGATCTTGAATGTGTGCTCGGCAGCATGCGCGTAGCGGATCGGCAGCGCAGCGGAGATCGCCCCGGCTCCGGCGAGGGTCGCGAAGCTTCGGCGATTGATGGTCAGGGTCATGATGTTTTCCTCCCTTTCGTGTTGGTGGTGGCCAGGCCTTTCGCGGGCTCGTTTATGCCGGTGGGGCGGCCTTCGAGCCGCGGAACATGAGGCCGGCCTCCCGGAACCCGCCATCGACGTTGAGCGTGTGGCCGTGAACGTAGCGGGCCTCGTCCGAGCAGAGGAACACCGCAGCGTCGGCGACCTCCTCCGGCGTGCCGTACCGCGTCATCGGGATCAGGTAGTTATAGGCGGCGCGCGTCGGCCCATCGTGGGCGAATTTCGCCATCTCGGTCTCGATGGCGCCGGGCGCGATGTTGTTGACGTTGATGCCGAATTCGGCGAGTTCGACGGCCATCACCTTGGTGAGAAGCTCGAGCCCCGCCTTCGCGGCACCGTAGGCGCCGCGGCCATGGCCGCCGCGCTGGCCGGAGAGCGAGGCGATGTTGACGATCTTCCCGGCGCGCTGCTTCGCCATCACGCGAGCGGCCGCCTGCGCGACGAAGAAGGCCCCGGTCAGGTTGATCCCGATCGTGCGGTTCCAGGCCTCGGCCGTGATGTCGAGGAACGGCGTGTTGCCTCCGATCCCGGCGTTGTTGACCAGGATGTCGAGCCGGCCGTAGCGGGCGACGATCGCGTCGATCAGGGCGGTGACGGAGTCCTGGTCTGCCACGTCGACCTTCTCGGCCATGCCGTCGGTCGCAGCCAGCGTCGCGAGCGCGTCCCGAGCGCCTTCCTCGTTGACGTCGGCCAGGACCGGCACGGCGCCCTCCGCGTGAAGCGCCTTCGCGATCGCAAGGCCGATACCCCGCGCTCCTCCCGTGACCAGCGCAATTCTTCCCTGGAGTCGCATGGTGTCCTTCCCGCCTCTGCCGTTCATGACGCCGCGCCGTGGCGAACGACCTGGAAAAAATCGTCGCCGCCGACCTGGCCGCCCTTGAGGACCAGCTCCAGCCCGTTGCGCTCCGGCGCTGTCGCGTGGGCGAGACAGAGCGGTGAGCCTGGTGCCATCGGGGCGATCGCCGTCAGCGCGTCGATGCCCAGCATCGCCGCAGCGTGGCTGGACGTGTCCCCGCCGGAGATGACGGCTCGCTTCAGGCGCGAGGCGCTGAGCACCGCGTCGAGCAGGCGGCCGAGCCCCGCGCCGATCCGGTCATTGACCATTTCGGCCGAGAGCCCCGAGACCGCGATGGCGTCGCGAAGGCGCGACACGGCCGGATCGTCCGGACCGGCCGCCGTGAAGGCGAGCGGGCTCGCGCCGGCGGACAGCGCACTGAGCGAGCGCTCGACGGCCTCCGCGATCGCGCCATCCCAGGACCGGGCGTCGACCGCACGCTCGGCCGCGACGCGGATCGGCGTGAAGCCGCTCTGCCCGGCGGCGGCGATCTGCCGGGCGGTGACCGGCGACACCGAGCCCGACACTACGGCGATCTGCCCCACGGGCGCCGGACGAGGGGGCGACGCCGCCTCCGGTAGCAGCCGCGACGCTCGCCAATAGGCGGCGAGCGCCATCTCGAGCCCCTGCGAACCGATGGCGAAGACCTGTTCCTGCCCGCATTCCCAGACCAGGCGCCCGGCCTCGACCTGCGTCTCCTCATCGAGAACGTCGATCGAGATGACGCGATGGCCCGCCTCGATGAGCTCCGCGAGCCTCGCGTCCCCTTCGCGGCGCTTCATCGCCACGAAGTCGATGAGACCAATCGGCAGGTCGGTCTGGCGTGCGAGGTGTATGCCAAGATCCGCCTCGGACATGGGCGTCACGGGGTGGCGCGCCATCACGGGATGACGGTCGAGCCGGTATCCTCGCCCGTGCGCCAGCGCGAAGAGATGGCCGAAGCTCTGGAAGCGGCCCATCGACGGCTCGCCCACGACCAGCGGGATCCAGCCGCCGAAGGCTCGCGCGCCGATGTCGGCAGCCCGGCCGATCGATCCGACGTGGGGAGCGGAATCGAAGGTCGAGCACACCTTGTAGTGCACCACCGGCGCGCCGAGGCTCCGGAGCAGCCCGAAGACGGGCGGAAGGTGCTCGTCCATCCAGTCCGGGCTACGGGAGCGGGCGGCCCCCGCGATCCCGATCCCGCGATAGCCCTGAAAGGCGGCGAGCCGCTCCGGCAACGGCGGCGACAGGAAGAGAACCGTCTCGAGCCCGGCGAAGGCGAGCGCCTCCATCGATGCCGAAGAGCCGGTGAAATCGTCGCCGTAGAACGCGACGAGCGGCCCCGCGGGCAGGGCGCGCGGTGCACTCACGCGGCGACACCGGGCGCACGCCGCAACTCGGGATGGCTTCGCGCATGAACGTCCAGCGGGATTCCTGCGACCGCGGCGTCCCAGGCCTCCCGGAGCGAGCGCACGCCGGCGCCTGGGCCGTCGGGATGGGCCATGATGCCTCCGCCCGCGGTCATGATCAGGTCCGTGCTCCGCAGGGCCGCGAAGGTGCCATGCGCCTGTCGTGCAGTCTGACCCGACGAGAAGACCGGCATGGCCGTGCAGGGTTTGTCCGGGAACAGCGGCGTGAGGCAGGTCCGCGCGGAACTGATGACGCTGTCGTCGGTCTCGGAGAACTTGTTGTCGAGGCCGTTGACATGCATGTGGTCGACCCCGGCCAGTCGCCAGAGCTTCTGCCAGGCGACGTAGGACCACCCGAGCATCGGGTGGCGTCCGAGATAGCCCCAGCCGTTCCGATGCGCGTGGATCGGCAGCTCGGCGAAGCGCGCGAGCTCGATCATCCCGACGAGGCCGACCGAGTTCAGGCTCGCCATCAGGCAGGTCGCGCCGTGGGCGAGGAGCGTATCATGGCGCCGGCGCATCTGATCGAGGTCGCCGGTCAGGTTGAAGGCGAACATCGGCTTCTTGCCGGTCCGGTCCGCCTGCGCCTCGATGACCCGCATGACCGCCGCGACGCGCGCGTCGAAGGGGCAGTAGGGCCCGTCGGATTGCAGCTCGTCGTCCTTGATGAAGTCGATCCCCGCCTCGCAGAGCTCGCCGACAAGGGAAGCAGTCGCCTCGGCATCGAGCCCGACGCTCGGCTTGATGATCGTCCCGATGATCGGGCGGTCGTGAACCCCGGCGAGCGTCCGCGTGCCGGCGACGCCGAAGCGCGGCCCTCCATAGGCCTCGGCGAAGGCAGGCGGCAGGCGCAGGTCGAGCAGCTTGAGCCCGCTGACGCATTTCAGCTCGAAGAGATTGCCCGCGACCGTGGCGACGAGATTGGGGAGGGAGGGTCCGGTGGTCGTGAGCGGCCATGACAACGTCATCCTGGCGCGCGTCACCCGCTCGTCCGGGTGCGGGCCGCGGCCGGACGGGAGCGAGCGGCCCGCTACCTCCTCGACGACCTCGAGCGCGACGACCCGGGCCGCGGAGCGCTCCTTCAGCTCCGGCGTCTCCCCGGGAACGGCGACGAAGGTGCCGCTCGACTGTTCGCCGGCGATGATCTCGGCGGCGCGGGCGACCTCGATGGGCGTCTCGAGCAGGTAGTCGGCTTCGAAGCGGTCGGACAGCATCGGCGATCCCTCAGGCAACCGGGCAGGTGAGACGCCTGGCGGCCGACGCGACGCTTCCGACACGCGATCCCGACATTTCCGCCCTGATCTTTTGACTTGGCGGGACGCTAGGCCGGGACGGTTGCGCGCGACATCCCAATTCGATGCAGTATGGTGTAAGCTTTACTCACACCAATTTGACCCGGTGCCGGCATGGCGACCTCGCGACTGCCCCTCAACGCCCTGCGTGCCTTCGAGGCGGCGGCCCGACTGAACAGCATGTCGGGAGCCGCGGTCGAACTCGGCGTCACGCACGGCGCGATCAGCCGACATGTCCGCAGCCTCGAAAGAGAGTTCGGCGTGTCGCTGCTCAAGCGGCTCTCGAAGTCCGTCGAGCCGACGGCGCAGGGCGGTCAGTTGGCGTCGGCGCTCCGCGAGGCGTTCGGCGTCATGCAGCAAGGCGTCTCCGCCCTCTCCCCTGCGCAATTGACGCTCTCATGCTCCGCGACGATCAGCATGCTGTGGCTCATCCCGCGCCTGGGAGCATTCAAGCGCCTTCATCCCGACGTCGAACTCCGCCTGAACGTCAATTATGGGCAGGTCGACTTCCTGCGCGACGAGGTCAGCCTCGCGATCCGCTCCACCATGTTCAAGGCGCCGCAGGAGGTGATCATCCGACCGCTCCTGCGGGAGTATGTCGGCCCTGTCTGCCACCCGGACTATGCGGCCCGCACGGGGCTTGCGACGCCGGCCCATCTCGCAAGCGCGCGCCTGCTCGGCATTGCGACCCGATCATCGGCGTGGCGGGAATGGATGGATGCGAGCGGCTGGCAGGGCCTGCCGCTCGTCCCGCAGGAAACCTACGAACATTTCTATCTTCAGATCCAGGCTGCCGCCTGCGGCCTAGGGGTCGCCATCGCCCCTCAGATCCTCGTCGAGAGCGAGATCCGTCGTGGACATCTCCTTGCACCTTTCGGCTTCGTGGCCGGGCCGCACGAACTCAATCTGTGGATCGCGCCTCACGTAAGGAACCGCTCCGATGTAAGACGTCTCGCGGGCTGGATCGAGGAGGAGATGCAATCGCCCGAGGGTGCAAGATGAGGATTGCCGAAAACGGCAGGCATCAGATTATTGGACCGTAAACTCTGGCCGACTAGCATTTTTCGTGATGCTCGGGCGGTTACATGTTGCAGCGCTTTCAACAAAACATTCTGGAAAAGATCGCTCGGGGCTGCTCCGTCAACGAGACGGCGGAGTCCATTTGCTGCGAGGCCGAGCGTTTCGGAACCGGTGCCCAGTGTTCGATACTGACTGTGGACGCATCTGGGTTGCTTCACCCTCTCGCGGGTCCAAGCCTGCCGGCGCATTACTCGGCGGCCCTGGAAGGCGTCCCGATCGGGCCGGCTGTCGGCTCCTGCGGCACGGCCGCATACCGGGCGAAGCCGGTGACGGTCGTCGACATCATGTCCGATCCGCTTTGGGCCGAGTTCAAGGGGCTGGTCGAGCCCCTCGGTATCAAAGCGTGCTGGTCGAGCCCTATCCTGCATAGCGAGGGCCGGGTTCTTGGAACTTTCGCCTTCTATTTCAAGGAATGTCGAGGGCCGACAGAGGAAGAGGAAATCATCGTCGCGGCTTGCGTGGACCTCTGCTCGGTCATGCTCGAACGCGAGGAGGTCCGAGCCGCGAACCATCGCCTCGCCTATTTCGATGCGCTCACGGGATTGCGCAACAGGGCCAGCTTCAACAAAGCCCTGGAGGATGTGCGTCTGACCGGAGACGAGGGCATCGGGCTCGTTCTGATCGACCTGGATCATCTCAAACGCGTGAACGACACACTGGGTCATGCTGTCGGGGACGATCTCATCCGCGAGCTTGCCGGACGCATCGCCAAGAATGCGCGGTCCGGACAAGCCTTCCGGATCGGAGGTGACGAATTTGCCGTTCTGGCCATCGGAAACGATGGCGAGCCTGCCCGGATCGCAGCCGGAATTCTCGCCTCAACGAAGAAACCGGTCCGATCGAACAATCGTGTCATCGCCGCGACCGTGACCTGCGGCGGGGCAGTGTCCCGTCTCGTCGCGCCCGGCGACCTGCGGACATTGCAGCAGCAGGCGGATTTTGCCCTCTATCACGCGAAGGAAGGGGCGAGGGGGAGTTTCGTCCTCTACGATGAGACGCTGTCGAGCACGATCGCGCGCCGTTTTAGCACCATGCGGCGGGTGACCAATGCGCTCGCTGCGTATCGTCTGGAGCCGTTCTATAAGCCTATCGTGAGGCTCGACACGCGCGAGATCATCGGCCTTGAAGCTCTCTGCCGCCTTCGAACCTCGGAAGGACGCATCGTAGAGGCGGCGGAGTTCGTGGAGGCCATGCAGGACCTCTCGATCGGAAAGCTTGTGACCGCGCAGATGCTGAACAGGGTCGCCTACGATATCCGCTCCTGGCTGGATCGAGGCATTCCGGTCCAGCATGTCGGCGTGAACGTCACGACGGCAGACTTCCAGGACAGGGATCTCTACGAACGCGTTTCAGCAGCCTTCTCCCGACATCGCGTGCCTCTGAAGCATGTGATCCTGGAGGTCACCGAATCCGTCTACATGGATGAGGGTGACCGGAAAATCGCGCATACCATCGAGCGATTGCGGGCCGACGGACTGCTCGTTGCGCTTGACGATTTCGGGACGGGCTACGCCTCCCTGACGCACCTGCTCACATTTCCGGTCGACATCATCAAGGTCGACAAGAGCTTCATCGGTCGCCTCAGCGAGGGTGATGCCGGGCAGGTGATCGTCAAGGGCCTGATCGACATCGCGCGCGGCCTCGGGATCCGGATCGTGGCCGAGGGCGTCGAGCATGAAGGCCAGTCAGCACAGCTTGAGAAACTGGGCTGCATCCTCGGCCAGGGATACCTGTTCGGACGCCCCCAGGACTTCATGGCGACGACGGACCTGGTGCTTCGGTTTTCGCAGCAGCTCCCCACGACCCAGGACGTCCTCGCCGCGCGCGTGGCTTAGTTCGACCGGCCGAGAAGCTTTCAGAGCATCGATGTCTGCTGTTCGGCAAGGTGCCGGCGTCCGTCCCGGCCTGGCTGGGAAGATCCCGTAGCGGATTGCCGTATCGGGCAATGGCTGCGAGTTCCGAAACAGCCCGAACTTCCGCTCGAGGCGTGGCCGACTCGTCCCGACAGGATCCTTGCCGTGATCGGGCGAGGTGTGACACGATCCGGTCGGGGAAACGTCGGAGAGATGAGATGCTCGGTTTGAACGGGCTCGCTCGATACGTTCTGGCCGTCGTCATCGCGGGCGTCGCCGCGCAGGCGCTCGCGCAGGACTACCCGGTCAAGCCCATCACGCTGATCGTGCCGTGGCCGGCAGGCGGATCCACCGACATCAGCATGCGGGCGATCGCGGACGCCGCGAGCAAGCATATCGGCCAGCCGATCGTGGTCGACAACAAGGCGGGCGGCGGGGGCACGGTCGGCCCGGCCACCATGGCGGTCGGGGCCAAGCCCGACGGCTACACCATCGCGCAAATCCCCATCACGGTCTTCCGCCTTCCCCTGATGCAGAAGACGACCTGGGATGCCCAACGGGACTTCACCTACATCGTCCACCTCACGGGCTACACGTTCGGCGTGACGGCGAATGCCGACTCGCCGTTCAAGGCGTGGAGCGACGTGGTCGACTTCGCGAAGCAGAATCCCGGCAAGGTCACCTACGCGACGCCCGGCGCCGGCACGTCGCTGCATGTCGGCATGGAGCAGGTTGCCGCGAAGGCGGGCATCAAGCTCACGCACGTTCCCTTCAAGGGTGGCGCGGAGACGAATGCCGCGGTCCTGGGCGGGCACACCACGCTGCAGGCCGATTCGAGCGGGTGGAAGCCGCTCGTCGAAGCCGGCAAGCTTCGCCTCCTCATGATCTGGACGGCCGAGCGCTCGAAGAACTATCCGAACGCGCCGACCCTGAAGGAACTCGGCTATCCCTTCGTCTTCGATTCGCCCTTCGGCATCGCCGGGCCGAAAGGCATGGACCCCAAAGTGGTGGCCAAGCTGCACGACGCCTTCAAGAAGGCGATCGACGAGCCGGCGGTCCAGGACACGCTCGCCAAATACGACATGGTCGTGAACTACAAGAGCACGGCGGATTACAGGGCGTTCGTCGGCGAGACGATCGAGGGGGAGCGCAAGATCATCACGGATCTCGGCCTCGCGAAGACGAACTGAGCCCGCGAACGTGGCCCCGGACCGACCCTCGCTCCTGAAGAGTGCGGAGTTCTGGGCGTCGCTGCTCTGGCTTTCGGTCAGCGTCTTCGTCGTATGGGCGGGCCGGGACCTCGGCGCGGGCACGATCGCGGCGCCGGGCAGCGGCTTCCTGCTGCTCTGGGCCGGGCTCATGATGTGCGGCTTGTCGCTCGCGATCCTGTGGAAGGCCGTCCGGGAGGTGGGCCCGAGCGTGGCGTCGCTATGGGCCGGCGTCCGCTGGGGCAACGTGGTGTTGATGGTGGCGAGTCTTGCCGTCTATGCCGCTCTCCTCGACACGCTCGGTTTTCTGGTCGCCACGATCCCGCTGCTCCTGGTGCTGCTGCGGGGCGTCGACCCGGTGCCGTGGCGGACGGCCATACCGGTCGCCGTCGTCGGGACGGTCGGAATTTGGTGGGTGCTGAAGCGGCTGCTGCTGATCCAGCTGCCCGGCGGCCGCTTCGACATCGGCTGACGGGCGGCCTTGGACGTCCTCGCCAACGTCGCCCAGGGCTTCGGGGTCGCCCTCCAGCCCATCAACCTCCTGTCCTGCTTCCTGGGCGTGTTCATCGGCACGCTGGTCGGCGTGCTCCCCGGCATCGGCCCGGTCTCGGCCATGTCGCTGCTTCTGCCGATCACGCTGGCCGGCACCCCGGAAGCCGGCATCATCATGATGGCCGGCATCTACTACGGCTCGATGTACGGGGGCTCGACGACGTCGATCCTCGTCAACATTCCGGGTGAGGCAGCCTCCGTCGTCACATGCCTCGACGGGCATCAGATGGCGAAGCAGGGGCGCGCGGGTCCGGCGCTCGGCATCGCGGCACTGGGCTCCTTCGTGGCCGGCACGTTCGCGATCGTTGCGCTGATGCTCGTCGCGCCGACGCTCGCGATCTGGGCGGTCGCCTTCGGGCCGGCGGAATATTTCAGCCTCATGGTGCTGGGCGTCACGATCCTGACCTTCCTTACGCAGGGCTCGATGGCGAAGGCCCTGCTGATGGCCTGCGTCGGCGCGGTGCTCGGGCTCATCGGGCTGGACTCGATCACGGCGCAGCCGCGTCTCACCTTCGACCGCATCGAGCTCTACGACGGCATCGGCCTGGTGCCGGTCGTGATGGGGCTCTTCGGCCTCGCGGAGGTGCTGCACAATCTCGAGCGGCCCATCATCCGCGACGTGGTCCAGGCGAAGATCACGCAACTGTGGCCGAGCAGGCAGGATTGGGGGGCGAGCGCCGGCCCGATCGCGCGAGGCACCCTCCTCGGCTTCGTCCTGGGTATCCTGCCGGGCGGCGGCGCCATCATCGCCTCCTTCGCGTCCTACGCGCTCGAGAAGCGCCTCTCCCGGCATCCGGAGCGTTTCGGGCGCGGGGCCATCGAGGGCGTGGCCGGTCCCGAGGCGGCAAACAACGCGGCGGCCGGCGGGGCCTTCATTCCGCTCCTGACGCTCGGCATTCCGCCCAATGTCGTCATGGCCCTGCTGCTGGGCGCCTTCGTGATCCACGGCCTGCAGCCCGGCCCGTTGATGATGACCCAGAACCCGACCCTGTTCTGGGCGATCATCGTGAGCATGTATATCGGCAACGTCATGCTCGTCGTCTTGAACCTGCCGCTCGTCGGCATGTGGGCGCAGTTGCTGCGGGTCCCCTACAACGTGCTGTTCCCGCTCATCGTGCTGTTCAGCATCGTCGGCGTGTACTGTTCCAGCAACAACGTTTTCGACGTCTATGTCATGATCGCGTTCGGGATCCTGGGCTATCTGATGCGAAAGACTGGCTACGAGCCGGCTCCCCTGGTCCTCGCCTTCGTGCTCGGCCCAATGCTGGAGAACAACCTGCGCAAGGCCCTCATTCTCTCCCAAGGCGACCTGACGACCTTCGTGGCCCGCCCGATCTCGGCCGTGTGCCTCGCCTTCGCCGCGGCTCTTCTCGTCTTTCCGCTATTGCCGGCTTTGCGCAGGAAGCGAGACGCGGTCGCGCTCGACGAGACGGCCTGAGACCACGTCCCGATCACCTGCCGACCCGGGCAGCAAAGGAGGCGGGGTCGAGATCAACATGGCGTGTAGCGCTACGGCAGCCCGTACCAGCGGAGGGCGACAACGTCGGCCGCCGTGGCTCCCACCGCTTGGACTGTCGCCGGGAGCCTTGGTAAGTACGAGGCCGAAGACGGGCCTGAACACGCGCGGAACGCAAGAGGAACCCGCATGGCGATTGAGCATAGGCGGGGAGCCTCCCTGCGAGTTCGGGCTGGCCCGCATTTCGAGCTGGAGGCCCACGTGGACGTGAAGCCCCTGAACATGCTGGCGATCAGCGCATTGGTCACGGGGATCCTGCTCGCTGTGCCGTTGATCATCCGGGCAGCGAAAGAGCCTCCCCACCAGCGACCAGACCTCGCTCCAGAACATCGCCCGCAACTCCAAGAGTGGTGAGCGGGCGTTGACCGCTCTGGGACAACTTGGTCAGGGCAGCGGGGCCTCATCAGGCGAGCAACTAAAAGGGCATTCGCGAGATTGTCTGGTTGACTGACGGCCGGGGCACGGGCAGACCTCCCATGAACGGGGAGCAACGCGTGACAGCAGGCAACATGGCAGGTTCGTCGCCGACTTGGCCGGACGAGGTCTACCGGGTCCTCAAGGATGCCGGAATCCAGCAGGTCGCGATCGTACCCGATGCGGGGCACAGCCGTCTCATCCGAGCCTTCGAGGCCGACAACGACATCCAGGTCGTTTCGCTCACGACGGAGGAGGAAGGCGTCGCCATGCTGGCCGGCGCGTGGCTGGGCGGTCAGAAGGGCGTGCTGCTGATACAGTCCTCGGGCGTCGGCAATTGCATCAACATGCTGTCCCTGCCGCAGACCTGTCGGATGCCGCTGCTGATGATCGTCACGATGCGGGGCGAATGGGGCGAGTTCAACCCCTGGCAGGTGCCCATGGGCCAGGGCACGCAGCCGGCGCTCGAAGCCATGGGCGTGATCGTGCGCAGGGCCGACGAGCCGGACGGGATCGCCCGGGCCGTCTCGGGCGGTGCTCACCTGGCCTTCAACACCTGGCGCCCGGTCGCCGTCCTGATCGGCCAGAACGCGCTCGGGGCCAAGAACTTCAAGGAGATGACCCAGAAATGATGTCGCCCGCGAACCTCCTCCATCGCCGGGCCGTCGTCGACGAGCTCCTGCGCGACCGCGGGGACCTCCTCGTGATCGCCAGCCTCGGGGCGCCGAACTGGGACATCTCGGCTTCGGGCGATCACCCGAACAACTTCCCGCTCTGGGGCGCGATGGCCGCGTCCGTGACGATGGGGCTCGGCCTCGCGCTCGCCCAGCCGAGCCGCCGGATCCTTGTCTTCGCGGGCGACGGCGAGATGTTGATGAGCCTGGGCGCGCTCGCGACCGTCGGCGTCCAGCGGCCCGCGAACCTCGCCATCGTGGTGCTCGACAACGAGCGCTACGGCGAGACCGGGATGCAGAAGACGCACACGGCCGCGGGGGTCGACCTCACCGGCGTCGCGAAGGCCTGCGCCATCCCGACCTGCCTCACCATACGCAATCCGGAGGACGTGGCCGGGCTGCGCCGGGAGGTCTACGAAGGTGCGGGCCCGGTTTTCGCGACCGTCAAGATCGATCCGGAGGCCTTGCCCTTCGTGCTGCCGCCGGCCGACGGCGTGATCCTGGCCACCCGTTTCCGCCGCTCCGTCCTCGGCGAGGCGGCCTTGTACAACTGAACGCTGACGCCTGAAGCCGGCCCACGAGAGGCCGGCGGGCGAGGGAGGACAACCATGCGCCGATCAACCTTCCTCCGGTCCGCGCTCGCGCGCGCCGCTCTCTCTGTGGCCGCGTTGGGCGTGGCTTGCCTCCCGTTCGCGACCATAGCGGCGGCCCAGGCCTGGCCGAACCGTCCGGTCAAGATGATCGTGGGTTTCGCGGCCGGCGGTTCGACCGATGTGACGGCGCGCTTGATCGCGCAGGCCCTGTCCGAACGCCTCGGTCAGCAGGTGGTCGTCGAGAACCGTGGCGGGGCGGGCGGCAATATCGGCGCGGACGCGGTCGCGAAGGTCGAGCCAGACGGCTACACGCTGCTGCTCACGACGAGCACCACCCACGCCACAAATCCGAGCCTCTACAAGAGCCTTCCCTTCAACGTCCAGAGGGACTTCGCGCCGATCACGCTAACCGCCTTCATCCCGAACCTGCTGGTCGTGAACCCCGCGGTGCCGGCCGCGACGGTCGAGGAATTGATCGCCTACGCGAAGGCGAACCCGGACAAGCTGACCTACGGCTCGGCCGGCAACGGCTCGTCGCAGCACCTCTCGGCCGAATTGTTCAAGTCGCTGGCCGGCGTGCGGATGACCCATGCGCCGTATCGGGGCGGCGCCCCGGCCGTGACGGATCTCCTGTCCGGACAGATCCAGGTCCTGTTCGCGCCCTTGGTCGAGGTGCTGCAATTCGTAGAGGACGGGAAGCTGAAGGCGCTCGGCATCACGACCGCCAAGCGCTCGCCCCTGCTGCCGAGCGCGCCAGCGATCGGCGAGCGCCTCCCTGGCTACGAGGTCGCGCTCTGGAACGGCCTGCTGGCCCCGGCCCGCACGCCGCCCGCGATCATCGAGAGGTTGAACAAGGAGGTGGTCGCGGCGCTCCGGTCCGAGGACCTGAAGGCGAAGCTCGCTCAGCAGGGATCTGAGCCCGTCGGAAACACGCCGGACGAGTTCCGGGCCTTCATCGAGGCCGAACTCGTGAAATGGGCCAAGCTCGTCCAGATCTCGGGCGCGCAGATGCAATAGCCTGCGGCGGCACGGCCCGGCCCCGTAATCCATCCGAGGCATCGGCACATTTCGAGAGCTGCCTCACGCGACGACAGGAAGGTCCCTTTGGCCGACGACATGTCGCTCAGCTTCGGCCGCGGCGCGCGGCGAGGCGATCCTGCAAGGTGAGCCAGGCAAAGACGGCCGGCATGAACCAGGCGGTCCCGTTGAAGAACGGCACGGCAGGCGGCGGACGGAAGTCGAGCGCCGATTTCCCCTCGTCGCGACCGAGCAGCTGGAGGGCGGCCTTCTGGCCGGCCCAGCGCGCCCAGACCACGCCCGAGCCACAATAGCCGGCCGCGTAGCGCATCCCGGCTCGCGAGAACACGCGCGGAATCATGTCACGGTTCATCGCGACATGTCCGAACCAGGAATGCGTGATCTCGACGCCGTCGAGTTCGGGGAACACATCGACCATCGCCTTCCGGAGGCTCTCCGTCGGCCAGGCCGGGTCGCCCGAGATCGTGCCGTCCCGACCGCCGAACAGGATGCGGGTGCCGTCGGGCGAGGGCCGGTAGTAATAGTGCAGCTTGCGGGTCTCGCTGCACATCATGCGGCGCGGCATCAGCTCGCCCATCAGGTTGCCGGAGAGCGGCGCGGTCGCGATGATGCGGCTTCGGACCGGGACCATGCGGCGGCGCAGCCAGCGATCGTAGCGGTCGCCGTAGCCGTTGGTCCCGGCAATCACGTCGCGGGCCCGGACGGGGCCGCGAGCGGTCTCGACCACGTAGGCGTCGCCCTCTTGCCGGATCGAGAGAACGGCCGTCTCCCCATGCACGACGACGCCGGCCGCCTTCGCGACCCGCAGCATGCCGGCGTGGAACTTGGCCGGATGCAGCCCGCCGATATCCATCCGGACCGACCCGCCGTGGTAATAGCTCGTGCCGAGCACGGCGCGCTGCTCGGCGCGCGGGACCGCATGGGCCTCGATGCCGGTCGTGCGGTGGAGATGCTCGGCCTCCCGGGCGAGCCTTTCGTAATCGCCCGGTGCCGATGCTCCGGTGAACCGGCCGGTCAGGACGAAGTCACAGGCAATCTCTTCGTCGGCGATGAAACGGGCGAGATCCTCGCGGGCCGTCTTCGCCTCCGCCTCGATCGCGAGCGCGCGGGTCTTGCCGAAACGCCGGACCAGGTCGGCGTGGCTCGGGCGCAGGTTGCCGCTCGCGATGCCGCCATTGCGCGTGGACGCGCCTTCGCCCGGCTTCTGGCGGTCGAAGACCTGAACCGAACGCCCGGCCCGGGCCAGCGTGATCGCGGCACTCAGCCCGGTATAGCCGGCCCCGACGATCACGACATCGCAGGCAGGGTCGACGGCCCGTCGAGTGCCAGGCTCGAGCGGTGCCTCGATCCACCAATAGGGATCTCCGATCATCGGCCGGACCTCATCTCGTTCGTGCTCCGAAGTGGCGGGAAGACGCCGGCCCGTCAAATGCCGTGAGCTGTCGCAAGACGGGTGCCGCGCGGAACTTCGATCCGAGATGCCTGTTGCGAGTGGGGTGGCGCTCGGTCGGGTTCGGGCGCTCTTGTGGAGGGAGACAATGACCGGCAGCGAGAAGACAGACACCGTGTTGCCGGCCGACACGGAGCCAAGTGCAGAGAACGTGCCTGCCCCGACGAGCCCTGTCACCCCGGCCGATGCGGGCGTGCCGCCGGCCGCTGCTCCCGACCCGGGAACGCCCACCGATCTCCCGCTTGCACCGTCCGAGGCGGCGGTCGCACCCGTCAGTCTCGATCCGGTCATCCCCGAAGGTCAGCAGGGCGAAGCCGGGATCGCGGCAGCCGCTCCTGCTCCCCAAGCCCGCACGAAGACGAAGGGCGTCGCCGACATCGTTTTCGTCGTCGACGTGAGTGGCAGCATGTCGCCCTGCATCGACGCGCTCCGCCTCAACATCGAGGCCTTCGTCGACTCCCTGAGCCGAGGGGACGCGAACAATGCGGCCCCCGTTCGGGACTGGCGGGCCAAGGTGGTCGGCTACCGGGATATCGAGGCCGCCCAGACGGAGGGGCTGCCCTGGATCGTCGACAACGCCTTCGTGCGCGATGCCGGGGCCCTGAAGGCGCAACTCGCCGGCCTCGAGGCGAATGGCGGCGGCGACGAGCCCGAATCCCTTCTCGACGCGCTCTTCACGGTCGCCTCGATGGAGGCCACTTCGAAGGGCTCCCAGACGATTGAGCCCGGCAAGTGGCGCTACCGGAGCGATGCCGCGCGGGTCGTGATCGTCTTCACGGACGCATCGTTCAAGGAGACGATGAGCCTTCCCGAGGCAAAGGGCGGTTCGTTGCAGGACGTGGCGAATGTCGTGATGGCCAACCGCATCATCCTCAGCCTGTTCGCGCCGCAATTCGAGGGATACGACCGGCTGAGCCAGATCGACAAGTCGGAATGGGAAGTGGTCGAGTTCGAAGGCCTAAACCCGCAGGAGGCGCTGCAGAAATTCACCTCCGATCCGGCCAATTTCCGGAACACGTTGAAGCAACTCGCGGCAAGCGTGTCCCGCTCGGCCGAAACCGTGGCTCTCTAGGCCAGGCATCGTGGCGAAGAAACTCAAGGCCGGGGACGAGATCCGGGGCTACCGCATCACCAAGGTGTTCGGCCCCGGCATGATGGCCATCTCCTACGGCGCGCAGGCGCCGTCGGGCCAGAAGGTCTTCTTCAAGCAATACAAGTCGCCGGCCCCGACCGTCGTCTGGTACCGGGCCTTCGTGGCCTACCAGAAGGAGCTGCAGGATCGCGTGCGGACCTGGAAGGCGGCGAACATGGCCGTTCGCCAGCTCGACGCTTTCGAGGAGATCTGGGGGGGGCGCAGCTACTTCTCGGTCTATGAATTCGTCGAGAACGGCGCCGATCTGCAGGGCATGCTCGACGCCGAGCGCGACATCCATCTCCGGACGAAGGTCGCGCCGACCTCGGACCCGACGATCTGGGCGCGTCACGTCACCTGGGCCAAGGTGTTCATGGCCGGGATGGCGGCTTTGCACGAATCGAAGATCGTCCATGCCGACCTGAAGCCCGCCAACGCCTACCTGATCCAGGATTCGACGATCGCGTCCGGCTATCAGCTGAAGCTGATCGACATGGACTTCTCGCTCCTCGCCGACCATCGGGCGCCCTGGCACGGGCATCAGGGTTATATCGGCACCGACAATTACCGCTCCCCGGAGCACCTCTCGCGTGGCGCGGTGCCGGGGCTCGCCTCGGACGTCTTCACCTGCGGGCTGATGCTGTACGAGCTCCTCGCCGGCCAGCATCCGTATTGGAGCGACGACCAATCCGATTATGCGCGGCTCGTCATGGCCTATGGCGCTAAGCCGCCGGCGCTCGTCGGCCTGATGCCGGCCCCGGCCAGCAATGCCGAGGTCAGCGCCGCCCTACATCAATGCCTCTCGCCGAACCCGGCCGCCCGCCCGAGCGCGGCCGAGTTGCGCGCCATCCTCAGCGGCCGCGGCCCGAGGCCAGTGGTTGCGCCGAGACCTGCGGCTCCTGCGGCCGCCCCCGCACCGGCACGGGCCGGAGCAGGACCGGCGCGCGAGCCGATCGTGGCGGATGCGATCGAACTCGCCGGACCCGACGGCCGCGTCCTGCGGATCGGTATCCGGACGGAGTTCGGCAAGGCCCTGGCCCGGCAATTCGGGCCCGACGCCGAGTTCTGGGACGAGCGCCAGTGCGTCATCGAGCGCGACGGCGCGAGGCGCTGGCTGGTATCGCCGGTGCCGGGCACCACCAACGAAACGCTCTGCAACGGCGAGACCGTGACGGCGCAGCGATCCTTGCGTCAGGGCGATGTGCTGGCGGTCGGTCGGCAAGCCAAGGGCGTGGCGAAGCTGCCGCTGACCGTCCGTGGGCGCTGAGCCGGGCGGCACGGTTGAGTCCGAGGAGGCCGGAACACTCTCGGCGACTCCCGATACCGACCCTTGCCTAGCCGCTGCCGTCTCTCCCGACCCTTCTGGTGAGCCGACTGCGGACGCCCCGGCGGAGCTGCCGGCCGCGGCGGCCGAGAACGCCGTACCGCCAGCTTCCGACAGCCTGCCCGGGGCTGCTGCTTCGGACGAGGTTGCAGCTGCGATCCTGGTCGGAGCGTGCGAGGCCGCGCCTCCGGACCCAGCTCCTGTCCCGATCCCGGCGATACCTCCTGTGGTGGACGTCACGGAGCTCGACTGGGCCGCCATCCGGGCCCGCGTCGATCCCCCTGCGATCAGGGCCCGCATGCGGGCCACCGTCGAGGGTGTGGAGGCTCTCCTCGACCGGGCCGGCGGGCCCGGAATGCTGTTCGATCCCGATCGTGCGAACCCGAGCGACCGGGCGATCCAGGTCAAGGCCGGAGCCGAGGCGGGACCGACCTGGATCATCGGCGACCTGCACGGCGATCTCCTGGCGCTCGAGGCGGCGCTGGCCCTGATCAGCGATGTTGCCGCGATCGAGGGAGGCGAGCAGTCCCGGATCGTGTTTCTCGGCGACCTGTTCGACGACGAGGGTTACGGGCTCGAGCTGCTCCTGCGTGTCTTCGAGCTGATCGTCGCCGCGCCGGAACGCGTCTGCCTTCTCGCCGGCAATCATGACGAAGCCTTGAGCTTCGACGGCGTTCGCTTCGCGGCCGGCGTCTCGCCGTCGGACTTCTCCGATCTCCTCAACGCCCAGCTCGCGCATGAATGGATCCAGCGCGCCGGCAAGCTGGCCGTCCGTCTCTTCGCCACCGCGCCCCGGGCCCTCTTCTTCCCGGACGGGCTTCTCGTTGCCCACGGGGGTTTTCCGCTGGCGGATCTGCATGCCCGGCTGACTGAAACCGGCGACTGGAACGATCCGGCCTGTCTTGCCGACTTCGTATGGACGCGGGCTCATCCGACCGCCCGCAAGAAGCTGCCCAACCGCTATTCGCGCGGCAGCCAATTCGGCCGGGAGGATTTCGCCGCCTTCTGTGCTCTTTCGACCTCCCTAGGACGGCGGGTCGACCGCCTGGTGCGGGGGCACGATCATGTCGAGAATCGCTATGCGGTCTACGCGATCGACCCCGCCCACCCGATCCTGACCACGGTTGCGCTGTCGCGGCGGCTGCCGCGAGAGAGTTTCGGGCCCTATGCAAGGGTGCCGACCCTGGCCCGGATCGTCCCAGACGCCCTGCCGCAGGTGTATCGCCTGCATATCCCGCCTCCGATCATCGAGGAGGTCTATCCCGAGCCGGTCGCCGTTCCTGATGCGGCGACCCCGGAGCCCACTCCATGAGCGGCGTCGTCCTTCGCTGCCCGAATTGCGGGACCGTCAAGACAACGCCCGGCGAGTGCGAGGCCTGCTCCGAGGCGCAGGTCAGCTACTTCTGCACCAACCACAATCCTGGCCGCTGGACAGACGCTCCCGCCTGCCCGCAATGCGGCGCGCGGTTCGGGGAGGCCGCCCCGGCACGGCCTGCGCCCACGCCTGCCCCGAGGCGGGATCCTCCGGCCCCGAAGCCGGCGCCGCGGCCGGTCGAACCGCCTCGACGGAGCCCGCCAACGCTACGGCCGAAGGCGGGGCGTAGCCCATGGGGGAGGGCCGAAAGGCCGCCCGTCGAGCCCGAACCGCATGTCATGATCCCGACCTCGGCCGGCCCGCGCCGGATGACGCTGCCCGAACTCCTGCGAGCGGCGCGACGCCGCGCGCCCGTTTCCTACGACTCGGCTCCACCCCGTCCGACAGCGCCGCCGCTTTTCGGCTTCATCCGGCGCCTCGTCATGCTGGTGCTCTTCCTCATCGTCGGGCTGTTCGTGTTCGGGCTGATGGGGAGCGGACCTTTGCTGGAGTTGCTGCTGAACGTTCTGCTCAATTCGGGACGTTAATGGCAGGGGCGGCGCTTCGAGCACACGCGACGGCCGGTGCTTCGCCAGGCGCTCCAGGCTCCGGCGGGTGGCGGCGTCGTTCGATTGACGTCTTATCGCAGCCGCATGCGTAGCGCCGAAGGCCCAGCCGGTGTCACTGCCCCGACCCGGCGAAAGGTGGGTCGGAAGCAGCGTCCCGCGGTCGTTCGTGAGTAGGACAACTCACGCCAAGGCGCGGCGGCATATCCGGCCTCCGGGTATTTTGACATTCGCCCGCCGGGAGTCCAACTCGGTGATCTTCAACGAAGCCACCCGAAGTCGAACACAGGAGCCCCCGTGGAGGCCACACAACTCCCGTTGTCCTGGTTCATCCCATTGGTGGGAGCCGGGATCTCCGAGGACGGAACTTCGATACGGTTCGATGGCGCTCGGTCCGGCATTGCACTCCACGGGCCATACCTGCCGGTCGATGCGGGGCTGCATACCTTCCTCATAGACGTGACGTTCCCGACGACGCTGCGACGACCGCAGGTCGTCTTCGAGATATTCGGGGATGGCTCCGTGCTGTCGACTCAGAAGGTGGAGGGGCGGTGCACGGGCATTCGGATATCCGCCTACGTGCCGCGGGCCTGTCCCATCGAGTTGCGCGTTCTCTCGGACAATACGCCCTTCGACATCACGCGCGTCATGCATGTTTCCGGCATCGCCGGCCGCGATGATGTAACTCGACGGGATCGGGTTCGCGGGCAGCTTGCCGCGTTGTTCCGGCCCGACCTCGTGCCTGACTCACCCTCGCGTTGGATGGACGTGCGCACCGCGACGGAAGACATTCTGCGCGACAACGCGCTGACCGTTATCTCTCTCCCGGACCTGGACGCCAGCGAAAGTTTGCTGCGACACGTGGGCGCTCACCCCGCCGCCATAAAGGCTCTGTTCGCCCGCAACAATCAGCCTTCGCCAGGGGCGTGCCCGGAGCAAGGAAGCCTCGTCGATGGCCATCCGGTCCTGCCAAATAAGTTCCAAGAAGAGATCTTGCGGCACGGATTTCTGACGATCGATTCCCCCTATACCGGGCGGCCCATCCAGACCCAGAGCTCGATCCCGCTGGTCATGGGGATCGGCGCCGTCTCCGTCTTCTACGAGTTTCTGGAAGAACGCCCCGTCGTCGTCAGCACGGGGTGGGCTGGACAAGTCTCGTTCATCTGGCTGGTCGAAGACGATATTCTCGTCTCCGAGGTGTCGCCATTCTGGTGGCAGCCAGAACAAGCCGTTCCTGTGCTCGTTTCGTTTATCATCGCCAATGCCGAAAAGCTGTTCCGATATCGGCGAAGGGACCACAAGCTGGCTCTCGTTTCCGGCTTTCTCGACAATATGGGCCATTATTTCTGGCACGAGACATCCGGACTGGAGCGCATGATCCGCTCGGAAAGCCTCGGAGCCGTCGACCGGATCTACGTTCCCCGCACCCGCTGGATGTCTCCGCAGGACATCTTTGGGCGGGAAGGCATGCCGCCCATGATCGAAGCTCGGGGCGAGGACCTCGCAGGGTACACCTTGGAGCACAACCTTCTCGTCGTCCGCCCGACGGGGACGAAGATGGACGACGGTCTCGCACACAGGATACGGCGTGCCGCGGACAAGTTGTTCGTCGAGAGAAACGCGACCAGGCATGCGGCCGCAGAGGAGCTGACATCTGCTGGTAAATTCATCTTGTTTGTGAATCTTCGAGCCCACAATAGGGGCTGGAAGGAGCAGGAGGAAGGAATCATCGCGTGCATACGCAAGATGCGCGAACTTTGCGCCAAAGAGATGATTGTCTTTTTCGACGGTTTTTTCGACTGTGAACCGATCGCCAAGCGGATCGCGGCCGCTGATGTTCCTGGAGTTCAATACGTGGACGGGCTCGCTGGGTCGGCCGCCAGCATCGAATTTCACGAAACCGTGTATTGGGCGTTTCGAAGTGACTTCTTCCTGACAACCATCGGAAGTGGTCTTGTGTTTCCGACTTGGATCGCAAGCAAGCCCGGCATCTGTTATGGTAACGCCTTTCACCGTATTCAGCTGAATTTTTGGGAGAAGGTTCGGCCCGGAATGGCAAAGATCTGGTACCCCGCCAACGATCAGTTCGTTGACGATGGTCCATCGCCGGCTGATAACTTCAGCCTCGCGCCGTCCGTGCTGGTGGATCTTTTGTCGGCGGCGTGGACGGAGCTTGTTCCGCCCGTGGCAGATAGCCCCGAAGCGGAGCGCCATTCGCCACGACATCCAGCTTCCGCCAAGCGTACATAGCGCCCTCCAGGCCCATTCGAGGTTCGGTTCTGCGAAGCTGACCTCAATCCGAATCGTTTCCCCCAAAAGCCGCAATCACGCCGTCACGGTCGGAGCCTTGTTGCCGTCAGTGGCTGCTGTTACCAACCGCCCATTGAGGAATCTCAGCGGACGTCAGATGGATTGGGCTCGGGGTTTGGACGATCAGGCTTGGGCGGAAGCCTTGGCGGGAGGAGATCCACGGGCGCCCTCGATGCCGCCTGCCGAGGTCCAGTCCAAATACGTGGGTTCGAGTGGGGTCGAGGCTTTCAAGGAAACGGCCCTTTTCTGGAATTTGACCAGAAACGCCATGGCCGAAACGGGCAACGGCATCCATGCCGGCACACGGGTCGTCGATGTCGGTGTCGGCTGGGGCCGAACCTACAGGTGGATGCTGCGTGATCTGGAGGCGCGCAATATTCGCGGCCTCGATGTCGACATCGCGGCTGTCGACATGTGCCGAACCGCCATGCCGGACGGCGACTTCCGCCACATATCCCCGAGCGATGCCTACCCGGTCGACGGGGGGCTGTTTGACTTGGCTCTCTATTATTCCGTCTTCTCGCATCTGAGCGAGGCGGCAGCCCGAGGCGCCTTGGAGCATGCGAGGCAGGCGCTGAACCCGAATGGGCTCGTGGCTCTGACGACGCTTCGGATGGCCCACATCGATCTTTGGGATCGCCACCGATCTGAAGGACGGTACCTCGATGCCCTGAATGCCTGCCAATTCGACAGGGTCGAGTGGTGGGAGCGTGCCGCAGAAGGCCAGCATCTGTATGTGCCGACCGGCGGCGGCGACCCATCGAGGCCTGCGGAGACATACGGCGAGGCTGTGGTCCCAAAAGGGTGGTGGGAGACGGTCGATGGCTACCGGTTGCTGAAATTCGAGAGGCTTACGGGTCTGCCCCAGGTGTATGTCGTGCTGCAGAAGGTCTAGCCGGGCCTCTCGCCGCTGCAGGGCAGGGCAGACCTGGAGCCTGATTTGACGGCTCCGCCGGCGCCGCCGTAAGGCAGGCCTCCGCTGCCCGGCGCAGCCATCGTTACAGTTTGAGGCAGGTTCCTTGGCCCCTCCAGTTGCCTTGATCACGGGCGTCACGGGCCAGGATGGCGCCTATCTGTCGGAACTTCTGCTCGCCAAGGGCTATCTGGTCCACGGCGTGAAGCGGCGATCCTCGAGCTTCAACTCGGAACGGATCGACCACCTCTACCAGGACCCTCATCGGCCGGGCACCCGCTTCTTCATGCATTATGGAGACATGACGGATTCCACGAACCTGATCAGGATCATCCAGGAGACGCAGCCGGACGAGATCTACAATCTGGCAGCCCAAAGCCACGTCCAGGTCTCCTTCGAAACCCCCGAATACACCGCGAATGCCGACGGGATCGGGGCCCTGCGCCTGCTCGAGGCGATCCGCATCCTGAAGCGGGACAAGGTCACGAAATTCTACCAGGCGTCGACATCGGAGCTGTACGGGCTGGTCCAGGCCGTGCCGCAGAACGAGACGACCCCCTTCTATCCGCGTTCCCCCTACGCGGCGGCGAAGCTCTACAGCTACTGGATCACGGTCAATTATCGCGAGGCCTACGGTATCCACGCATCGAACGGGATCCTGTTCAATCACGAGAGCCCGATTCGCGGGGAGACCTTCGTCACCCGAAAGATCACGCGCGCGGTCGCGGCGATCGAGCTCGGGCTGCAGGACCGTCTCTATCTCGGCAACCTCGACGCCAAGCGCGACTGGGGGCATGCCCGGGACTACGTGGAGGGGATGTGGCGGATCGTGCGCCACCCCGAGCCCGGCGACTACGTGCTGGCGACGGGCGAGACGCATTCCGTACGGGAATTCGTCGAGCGTGCCTTCGCGGTCATCGGCCGAACGATCGTCTGGCGGGGCGAGGGTGTCGCGGAGACCGGCACGGACGAGAAGACGGGCGAGGTCCTGGTCGAGATCGATCCCCGCTATTTCCGCCCGACCGAGGTCGAGTTGCTGCTCGGCGACGCGACCAAAGCGCGCGACCTGCTGGGCTGGACGCACACGACGGGCTTCGGCGAGTTGGTGCTCGACATGGTCGAGGGCGACCGGCAGTTGATCGCGCGTCAAAAGGACCGGCGAGACCGGACCGGCTAGAACGCCTATGGTCCGGGCGCGAGATCACGAGGAGAGGCAGATGAGCGAGGGCCGGGGCCTTGCAGGCCTGAAAGACCGTCGGGTGTTCGTGGCCGGGCAGAACGGCATGGTCGGCAGTGCCCTCGTTCGCCGTCTGGCGTCGGAGGCCTGCGTCACGCTGACGGCGTCGCGCGGCCAGCTCGACCTCCGGGATGGCCCCGCCGTCCGGGCCTATTTCTCCGAGACCCGCCCCGACATCGTCATCCTGGCAGCCGCCAAGGTCGGCGGAATCGAGGCGAACCGGTCCTTTCCCGTCGACTTCCTGATGGACAATCTCGCGATCGAGCAGAGCGTCATCCGGGCCGCCCACGAGGCCGGCGTGCAGCGGCTCCTGTTTCTCGGCTCATCCTGCATCTACCCCAAGCTCGCAAACCAGCCCATGACGGAGGATGAGCTGCTGACGGGGCCGCTCGAGCCGACCAACGAATGGTACGCGATCGCGAAGATCGCCGGGATCAAGATGTGCCAGGCCTATCGTCGCCAATATGGCTGCGACTTCTTCTCGGCCATGCCCACGAACCTGTACGGACCGGGCGACAATTATCACCCGGAGCATAGCCACGTGCCGGCCGCGCTGATCCGGCGTTTTCACGAGGCCAAGGAGGCCGGCGCGCCGAACGTCACCGTGTGGGGGACCGGCACGCCCCGGCGCGAGTTCCTGTTCGTGGACGATCTCGCCGATGCGTGCGTGTTCCTGCTGGAGCGCCCGACCGCGCACGATATCGTCAATGTCGGCGTCGGGGAGGACGTATCGATCGCCGATTTCGCGAGCCTGATCTCGAGCCTTGTCGGGTACCGGGGAGAGATCCGCTTCGATACCTCCAAACCCGATGGGACCCCCCGCAAGCTGCTCGACGTGTCCCGGCTGGCGGAAGCCGGATGGAAGGCTCGCACGCCGCTTTCTGCAGGGCTCGGTGCGGCCATCAGGGACTTCGTCGCGACGCAGGGCACCTACCGCGACGGTTCGCGCCGGGCCGCCTGACGCGCGTGGCGATCGAACCCCCGCCTCGAGTGTTCCCCTGGCCATGTTGTTTCTGTGTGCAAGGTTATTGGGCTCGGCATGCTGAGACGACTTAGGAAACCGGCGGCGCCAAAAACGGGCCGCATGACCGCCGAAGGTCCGACGAACAGCCGAGACAGCTCGGAGGAGATCGGCAGGATCGTACAACTCGCCGGTGTCTTCGACGCGGATTGGTACAAGACCTCCTATCTACCTGAAGGCGCCGAGCCTTCGGACCTGCTTGCCGACCTGGTGGCCGATCGGCCGGATCGCGCGGCTCACCCGCTCTTCGACCGCAACTGGTATCTGGCTCAAAATCCGGATGTCGCGGCAGCGGGCATGCCCCCGTTCCTGCATTTCCTCGAACATGGCCTGGACGAGGGGCGGAGCCCGCATCCCCTGTTCGACCCAGATCTGTTCGCAGCCCTAAACCCGGGCCAGTCGGATTCCCCGCCCACCCTCATCCGGCGCTTCATGACGTCGTGGCGCGACCGCGTCACACATCACCCGTTGCTGGATTCGGATTGGTATCTCTCGGCCTATCCGGATGTAGCCGCTGCGGGAGATTCGGCGACGCTGCATTATCTGCGGCACGGCTTCCTGGAAGGACGGAACCCGCATCCTCTCTTCGACTGGGGCTATTACCGTGACCGCGCCCGGTTGGCGGGCGGAGTCGACCCGCTGCTGCATTACCTCGCAAGCGATCCGTCGGAGGAGGTTTCGCCCTGCCCGATGTTCGATCTGCAATGGTACCGGGACGGAAATCCGGACCTCCCGGCGCAAAAACTGTTCTTGCAATTCGTCTGCTTCGGGGATCGCGAGGGGCGCTCGCCGCACCAGCTGTTCGATCCCTCCTATTATGCCCGCGGCGTCGAGCCCTCGCCCGAGCGGCCGCTCCACCATTACGCGACCGAGGGCGGGCGGCAGGGACGCAACCCCCACCCGGTTTTCGATGCCGCGCATTTTTCGACGATGCATGCGGACGTGCTCGATCCGCACCGCGACCTCCTGAGCCAATACCTGAGGCTCGACAGGCCGCATCGCCGGCATCCGCATCCATTGGTGGATTCCGAGTATCAGGGCACGTTGACCCATCTCGTTCAGCGCACCGCTGACGACCCATTGGTCGAGTATGTTCTTTTCCGGTCCAATCTCGACCCCGCTCTGGTGAATGCCCACGCGACCGGCATACCCACTCCGAGACGGGCCATCCTGCCCAGCCGGTCCGTTGATCGGCCGCCTCCCTCCTCGGAGCCGCTCGTCTCGATCCTGGTGCCGGCGTATAATTCGCCCGAGACGCATTTCCGTCGGGCCATCGATTCCATCCGGTCCCAGACCTATTCTCATTGGGAGATCATCATCGTCGATGACGGCTCCAGCGCGCCCCATATGGAGGCCATGCTGTCGAGGCTGTCGCTGATCGACCCCAGAATCCAGGTCGACCGTCTCCCGAGGAATGTCGGCATCTCGGCCGCGACGAACCATGCCCTAGGCTTGGCGTCCGGTGACTTCGTCGCCCTTCTCGACCACGACGATGTTCTCCTTCCGGACGCGTTGGGGCGGGTCGTCGCGACGCTCCTCGACGAGCAGGCCGACATCTGCTTCACCGATCAATCCTATGTCTCCGAATGGGGAACCTTCGACGGCACCTTCTTCAAGCCCGATTGGTCGCCCGTATTCCTGACCGGGGTCATGTATATCGGGCATCTCCTGGTCGTCCGGCGGCAGCTTGCGGAGAGTGTCGGCGGTTTCGACCAGAGTTTTGATCGGGTGCAGGATTTCGAGTTCATGTTGCGATTGAGCGAGCTCAAGCCGCGGGTCGCCCATGTGCGTGAAATGCTCTATCAGTGGCGACGAATTCCCGGGAGCATTGCCTTCGACGCGAGTTCGAAGGGCCGCATCGAGCCCCTCCAGGCCGCGGCGGTCAACGCGCATCTCGACCGGACCGGCTTCGCCGGCCGGGCCTCTCCGCATCCGACTCTTCCGCACCGCCTGACGATCGCGCCCACGGGTCGCGGGGAGCGGCCGACGATCGACGTCGTCGCATATCGGCGGCCGCAAGATGAGGTCATGGATTGGCTCGACGGGATCGCCGGCGCTCGGGTGGCCGCCGGCAGCGACGCTTCGGGCCGTCCGATCGGCCTGAAATTGGGCCGTGACGCGAGCGTCGCTCCCCCTGCGGTCGCGCCGGATCTGAGCCAGCTCTGCTCCCGCGGGTCCGGATCCTACATCCTGTTCGTCGGACCCGGTCTTGAGCCCAGCAATGCGCGCTGGCTCGATTACCTTCTCATGTACGCGGACCTGCCGGATGTCCTGAGTGTGGCGGCAAGCATCTTCGACGCTGACGGCCGGTGTGTGATCAGCGGTTCCACTCTCGATCCGAAAGCCGGTTTGCGCCCGCTCATGGCCGGGTGGGCGCTCGGCATGGACGGCTATGCCGGTTCTCTCGCCTGCGACCGTGAGGTGACCGCGAGCCACGGGAGCGCGATCCTCATCAAGCGCCGCGCGTTTGAGGATCTCGGCGGGCTTGATCGCCTCTTTCAGAGCCCGTACTACGCGTTCGGCGAGATGATGCTGCGCGGAGTCGAGGCTGGATACCGCAATATCAATATTGCGACCCCACTATTCGGTCTGACGACGAACAACGTGGATCTCTTCACAAGAGATCCTGGCGACAGGTTGCATTTCTTGGACCTGCATCGAGAGCTGATCGGCCGCGGCGACCGCTATTACAGTTCGAATTTCCAGGCCGGTCGGGATTACGACGCGTGAGCGCGAACTCTTCCCAGGCCGTAGTCTCTGGCGGATGACCCATGCGATTAGCCTTCGTTTCGCACTGTAATTTTCAGGGAAACAGTGCCTTCCATATCTACAGCCTGGCAACGCAGTTGCAGAAGCTGGGTCACGAATGTGTCGTCCTGGTCCCGAACCATCCGGAAACAGTCAAAGAACACGGCGTTGCGACCTTCCCTGTTCTCGACCTTCACACCGCGAACACAGGAGGCTTACCGTTCCGGAGCGGGGGCGGCCCCGATTACATCCACGCCTTCACGCCTCGAGATCACGTCCGGATCGCGACGGAGGCGCTCGCCGCGCGGTTCGGCTGCCCCTACATCGTCCATTTGGAGGATAATGAGGAGCAGATCGTCCGGGACGAACTCCGCGGTCTCACCTACGAGGAGCTTGCGTCGCTTCCGGAGGATATCGGTTCGTCCCTGCTCCTGCCGTGGCGGTCCCACCCCCGCCGGGCTTCGCGCTTCATCAAGGCCGCGGCAGGTTTCACCTGCCTGATCGACCGATTGCTGGAATTCAGCCCTGCCGGGATGCCCAGCCTCGTCTTCTGGCCGGGCTTCGACACCGAATTCGAGAATATCCCCCGACCCACCGCAGGTGATCGCGCTGCTTTCGGCCTGAACCCCGGCGACATTGCGCTCCTCTATTCAGGGAATGTGCATCACTCGATCGTCGATGACGTGTCCAAGCTGTATGCCGCCGTGGCGCGGCTCAATGCGGGAGGCCGCAGAATCCGCCTGCTGCGCACGGGCTGGGACATGGCGCCCATCAGCAGCGAGCTTCGCGCCGCGGTCGGCGACGCCGTGCTGGAACTCGGCTTCGTGGCCCGAAGGGACGTTCCTGGCATTCTGGGTGCGGCCGACATTCTGGTGCAGCCGGGGAGGAGCGACCTCTTCAACGACTACCGCTTTCCCTCCAAGCTGCCGGAATACCTGGTGTCGGGGCGGCCCGTCATCCTTCCCGACAGCAATATCGGCCGGGAACTCACCGATTCCGTGCACGTCCTGAAGCTCGTCTCCGGCTCCTTGGGCGAACTCAGCGCCGCGATCGAGCGCCTCGTCGACGAGCCCGCGCTCCGGGTCGCGCTCGGCGACAACGCACGCAGGTTTGCTCTCGCCAACCTGACTTGGGCCAAAGCCGCGAAGTCGCTCGATGGGTTCTATCGCGACTTGGCGAAAGCTCAGTCGCGCACCAGTCGCGAGCGAGCCCGCACCCAGCAGAGCCTGAGCGAACCGGCCTCTTCACGGACGCAGCAAGGACCGGAGGAGAGCCCGGCGGTCAGATACCCGGTCAAGCTGATCGCGCATTACCTGCCGCAATTCCATCCGATCCCGGAGAACGATCTCTGGTGGGGCAAGGGCTTTACCGAATGGACGAACGTCGTTCGGGCGAAGCCCCAGTTCGCGGGACATCGTCAGCCACGGTTGCCGACCGAGCTCGGCTTCTACGACTTGCGGGTTCGGGAGGTACTGCAACAGCAGGCCGACATGGCTCGTGAATTCGGGATTCACGGATTCTGCTTCTATTACTACTGGTTCGCCGGGCGCCGGCTTCTCGAAAAACCCCTGGATCTGTGGCTGTCGACGGACGGCCCGGACTTCCCGTTCTGCATCTGCTGGGCGAATGAGAATTGGAGCCGCCGCTGGGACGGGTCTGACAGCCACATCCTCGTCGCGCAGGACTATACCCCGGGCAACGACGAGCGTTTCGCACGGGACATCCTCCCCATCCTGTCGGATCCTCGCTACATTACGGTCGATGGAGCGGCCCTTCTTCTGATCTATCGGATCTCCGAGCTGCCGGACCCGATCCGCAGCGTGTCCGTGTGGCGGCGCATTGCGGCCGAACGAGGGATCCAGCTCCATGTCTGCGCGGTCCAGTCCTTCGGGCTCGGCGACCCCCGTCCGTACGGGGCGGATTCCGCCGTCGAATTCTCTCCCCCTCACATCGAGCGTCAGCTCGTCGATCCGAACCGCCTCCGGGGGGTCAGTCCGGAATTCTCGGGCTATATCGAGGACTACATCTCGGTCGCTCTTCGCAGCATCCACCATGCGCCGATGGACTATATCCGTTACCGGGGTTGCTTCCCGAGTTGGGACAATACGCCGAGGCGAAAAGAGAAGGCGCACATCTTCATCAACGACAGTCCTAAAGCCTATGGCCAGTGGCTTCGATATCTGGTTCGCGAGAGCCTGCTGCGGCAGGATCAGCAGGAGCCGCTCGTCTTCATCAATGCCTGGAATGAGTGGGCGGAGGGCACCGTTCTCGAGCCCGACGAGGCGCACGGACGCGACCTGCTGGACGTGACCTACCTGGCCTTGAAGCAGGGCATCGTGGATCACGTGCTCGGCCCCGACCAGGAACGCGAGCGGGCATTCGTGAAGGCGATCTCCCGGACTGCCCGGGCCTGACCAGGGCGGGACGCCTCCCTACGAAACACGGGCCGCGCAGGTTGACCGGTAGCCCACTTCCATCCAGCGTCGCCGGGACGGAACCCTCTTCTTTCGGCGATGAATGACGATGAGCGTCGGACGATCGCATTCCGGGCTTACGTGAAAGGACAACCTATGAGGCGTTTCCCATCCAAGTTGAACGCATTGGCGTCCCTGCGGCGGATGGGCGTGGACATCGGCACCGTCATCGATGTCGGCACCCACGCCGAAACGCCCGAGCTGAAGGCTGCTTTCCCCGACAAGCGCCACATTCTCTTCGAGCCTGCCGACGACTTCTTTCCGTCGATCCACGAGAACTACAAGGGGCTGGATTACCATTTGGCCCCGGTTGCGGTATCCAACACGGACGGATTCGCTCAGCTGAAGAAGATCTCGATCGACGGACAGGGCGTCACGCATAGCGGCCTCGTCGGTCCCACCACGGAGGGCGAGCTGACCCAGGTGGAGACGGTGCGGCTGGACACGTTCATGGGTCGACGGGACGATCCCAAGCCATACCTGGTCAAGATCGACGTGGATGGGTTCGAGCCTTACGTCATCAATGGTTGCGATGGGATCTGGGACGATATCGCCGTCGTGATCGTCGAGGCGACACAGAGCACGTTCGCTGACCGTCTCAATCTGCTGACGGCGCGAGGCTTCACGATCTTCGATATCATCGACACCTGCTATTACTACGACGTATTTTCTCAGGCCGACCTCGTCATGATTTCGCCGGCCGTCGCCCGTTTGGACGCCCTCAGGCCGTGGGACACGCGCTCCTTTGCATGGTCGGAATGGGTCCCGGTCGCGTCATACGAGGGGGCCGTACAGGCCTGATCCTGCGTCGTTGTCGGTCAAAAGTTCCGCCGGAGCGCCTTGGCCCCGATCGTCCGCCGCGACCGTCTCGGCCACGAAACAGTCAAAGGCCACGATGCCTCAGCGGCGCCGCCTCGAGCCGTCCTGCGCGGTCGGCAACGCTGACCCCGCAGTGTCCCTGCCTTCGACCACGGCCCACGCGACCGCCGCTCGTTAGGCCGCGACATCTTCGACAGGGCTCGATCCAACCTGCCCGTGCGAGGTGGGCCAGGGAAGACCGGCCTCCGAGGGCGCCGGCTGGAAAAATAGCAGCCTGAACGGTTTCGCCGCGCTCGGCGTCATTGCCGATGCCTGAACAATTGGCCCGAACTTCACGGCAAACCTTTAATATTTTAAGCGCTCCGTCGTTGCAGAGACCGCATCGTACCACCTTGGGGTGGCAATCTGCGCCTCCTCGAACGTAGCCGGCCTGCCCTTCCGCCTCTGATCTCAGCGGCCGGATTAAAACCACGCCCGAAATCATCGTCATTGCGAGTTCGGCTCGGAGAGATACGCATCTCTTGGCCGTCTCAGCTCAGGGAGAGCTTACATGGCCACTCGAATCGTCGGACCGAATTCTACCTACCCCACCATCACTGCCGCGTTGGCCGACATCGGCGCCGGCCCGGGAGACGTGATCCAGCTGGAAACCGGCTACAGCAACGAGGCCGCCACGATCCCGTTCAACAACATCACGGTGTTTGGCGACGCGAGCTCGCTCGGCATCACCCTGCAACTCGGGACTGGGGTTCCGACCTTTACCCTCACGGGCACCGCACCGATCACGGTGTTCGACGCGATCGACGGCAACGGCATCGTCGGCAATGCAGGCGACAACACCGTCCTGGTGAGGAGCGGCGTGGACGCCGTGGATGGCGGACTGGGCGTGGACCGCCTGGTCGTCGACTACAGCTTCGCGACAGGCGCGGTGACAGGGGACGCCTTGTCGAATTTCACCGAGGCCGGCGGCGGGGGCCGCACGGTCACCGTCACGGCGGGCACCTTCGAGAACTTCAGCGTCCTGACCGGGGCAGGCGCGGACACGATCACCACCTATGACGGCAACGACTTCATCAGCACCGGCCTCGGAGCCGGAACGGTGTCGGCCGGACAGGGCCAGAACACGATCCTGGGCGGAGCCGACGCAGACACCATCACGGCGCTCGACGGCGGCAACCTCGTCGATGGCGGCGACGGAACGAACACGATCACGACCGGCGGAGGTATCGACACCATCCTGTCCGGCACGGGCGCCGACACGATCGTCTCGGGCGCGGGCTCCGATACCATCACGGTTCGAGGTGGTGCCGACAGCGTCACGGCGGGCGCCGAGAGCGACCTGCTGATCGTCGATTACTCGACCATGATCACGAATGTGACGGGCGGCGTCACGGCCGGCAATCTGGGCTCCGGCTATGTCGGCCAGATCGCCGATCTCGCGGTCAGCACCCTCGGCTTCCAGGGCGTCGAGAACTTCACGATCGCCACCGGGACCGGCAACGACGCGATCCAGACCGGCGATGGCGTCGACAGCATTTATACGTCAGCGGGCAACGACGTCCTGACGAGCGGCGGCGGCGACGATATCCTCGTCGGCGGGAGCGGCAACGACGTGATGACAGGCGGTGGCGGCAACGACCTCTACCAGGTTTCCGAGGCCGCAGACGACGTCGTCGAAGGTCTCGGCGCAGGGGTCGACCAAGTCTACGCCTCTGTCGATTACGGCCTGACCGCCAATGTCGAGAACCTGTTCCTGCTCGGTTCCGCCGCGATAGGGATCGGCAATGCCAGTGACAACTACATCACGGCGGCGTTGGAAGGCAGTGTCGACAACGTTCTGATCGGCGGCGGCGGGAATGACCAGATGGTCGGCGGGCTCGGCAACGACCTCTACGAGGTCATGCAGGCCGGAGATACCGTGATCGAAGCTGTCGGTGAAGGGGCCGACCAAATCTACGCCTATGTCGATCATACGCTGAGCGCTAATGTCGAGAACCTTTTCCTGGTCGGCTCGGCCACGAGCGGGACCGGCAATGGCCTCGACAACTACATCACGGCGAGCCTTGAAGGGGCCGTCGACAACGTACTGAACGGCGGCGGCGGCAACGATGTGATGGTCGGCGGGCTCGGCAACGACCTCTACGCAGTGACGGAAGCGGGAGACATCGTCGTCGAGGCGGCCGGCGCAGGCGGCGACCAGGTCTATGCCTTTATCGACTATGTTCTCTCCGACAACGTCGAAAACCTCTTCCTGGCCGGCTCGGCCGCGAACGGCACCGGAAACGCGTTGAGCAACTACATCAACGCGGGCCTGACGGGGAATCTCAGCAACGTCCTGAATGGCGGTGCGGGCAACGACGCCCTCGTGGGGGGTGGGGGTAGCGACACCTTCGCCTTCTCAGCCGCGGCTTTCGGGCGTGATACCATCATGGATTTCAGCACGGCACAGGATCAGATTGCCCTGTCGCAGGCTGATTTCACCGATTTCGGGTCGGTGATGGCGAATGCGAGTCAGGTGGGGACCAGCACGGTCATCGATCTGAACGCGAATTCCTCCATCACGCTCGAGAACGTCACGGTGGCGGAACTGCAGTCGTCGCAATTCCTCTTCGTCTGACCAGCCGATCGAGGTCGCGGCAACCCGCTCGTCCTCTGCGGTCCGGCACAGACGCCGGACCGCAGAGAAACGGCGACGCGCTTCGTCGGATGACGACCGTGCGCCCGTGCTTCGATAAGAGGCGCTGGCGTTTCGTTGCTTGTATGCGGGATTGGCACGAAGTCCCCGAACCGGGCGGGGACCACACAGTACGGGCTGATCGTCAGCCCCCGACGAAGACGTCCGCCCGGGCGGGGAGGGTCATGTGGCTTCGAACCCGTCGACGGGCGGCGCCATCTCGCCTCACTTGCTGTGACTACCTTCTTAGAGGACGCGGAGCGTCCCTAGACCTGCGTCTCGTGCTCGGGCCCCTGCATGATCCAGAGGATTTCGGCCGGCCGTTCGGTGTCGTTGATGAAGGCGTGCTGCTTGTGGCTGGGGAACTGGAAGCTGTCCCCCTCGGCGAGCTGGCCTTCCTCGGACCCGACCACGATGCGGATCAGTCCGCTCAGCACGAGCCCCGCCTTCTGGCCAGGGCCGATGACCATCTCCCGGCTGCGTGATTTCGGCGGCACGGTCAGGATCAGGATCCTGAGCCCCTCCGTCTCCGGCGGGGAGAGCACCTCCTTCGTCAGCCCGTCGGTTCCGACCAGGATGCGAGGGCGGGCGTGGCGGCGCCGTATGAAGGACGCCTCAGACCCGTTGCTCTTCGGGCCTTCGAGAAGCCGCATCAGCGGAACGTTCAGGGCGACACGCAGACGTTCCAGTGTCCGGAGGCTCGGATTGCCTTGGCCCCGCTCGATCTGGCTGATCAGTCCGATCGACAGGCCGGCCCTGACGGCGAGCTCGCCTGCCGACAGGCCGAGGCCATGGCGCAGCGATCGCACGCGCGCGCCCATCGCGGCGGCATCGACCTCGTTCGCGTCGCGGCTCTCGAGAGAGGCAGTGGTCGTCATCGTGTTCCCGGGAGATGGGTGGTCAGGAGGCGGTGAGCTTCTCGATTCCGTAGAGACGGTCGGTCACGAGAAGCACGATCATGGCAAGCAGCATCTGGACGGTGCTCACCGCGGCGATGGAAGGGTCGAACTGGTTTTCCATGTAGCTCAGCATCACGACCGGGAGCGTGCTGGTGCCGGAGCTACCGAAGAAAAACGAGAGCGGGAGGTTGTCGAGCGAGGTCAGCACCGCGAACACGGCTCCGGCGAAAAGGCCGGGGCGGACGAGCGGCAGTGTCGTGTGGATGAGCGTCTGCCACCTGTTCGCCCCGAGCACGGCCGCGGCTTCCTCGAGATCGGGCGGGACCGAGCGATAGACCGCCAGCACGGTGCGGGCGACATAGGGGATGCCCGCGACCGTGTGGGCGATCAGCAGCGCCGTGAACGAGATCCCGAGCGACAGGCTCGCGATGAAATAGAGGAGCGCGAGGCCGAGGACGATCGCCGGCACGCTGACCGGAGCGAGAAGAAAGTTCGCGAGCGTCGTCGCGAAGGCGGATCGTGAGCGGGCCACCGCGAGGGCCGCCGGAAGTCCGAGCAGCGACGCCAAAACCGTCGACAGGAGCGCGACCTGAATCGAGACGATGATGCCGTCGACGAAGGGCCGGTATTCGATGATCCGCCAATACCAGCGCCACGTATATCCCGGGATGGGGAACACGATGAAGGACGAGGTCGAGAAGGACACGAGGACGACCGAGACGATCGGCGCGACCAGGAAGCCGATGAAGAGGACGACATAGGCGGCGAGGGCGATGGTCCCGTACGGGATCCGGCGCCGGCGGGGGCGGGGCAGCGGAGACACGGCCATCACGCCTTCACGCCTCTGCGATGCAGGAACCGGGTCTGCACCACCAGTCCGACGATCGCGATCAGCAGAAGGAGGTTCCCCATCGCGGCCGCGAAGCCGACATCCTGGGTGACGTTGAACTGCTGGTAGATCAGGAGCGAGAGCGTCTTGATCTGACCGCCCCCGAGGAGGAGCATCGTCAAGAAGCTGCCGTTCGTGACGACGAAGACCAGGATGCATCCGGTGGCGATGCCCTCGATGCTGAGCGGGAGCGTGATCTGCAGGAAGGTGCGAACCGGGCCGGCGCCCAGGACCCTTGCCGATTCTTCGAGGCGGACGTCCACCTTCTGCAGCACCGCCGCGACCGACAGCACCATGAAGGGGACGAGGACGTGGACGAGGCCGAGATAGACGGCGATCGGCTCGTCGGCGAGGTTCACGGGCCGGGCCAGGATCCCCCATTCGACCAGGAGCGGTGTGAGCGGGCCGCGTCGCGCCAGAAGCACGCGCCAGCCGAAGGTCCGCATGATGATCGACGTGAGTAGAGGCGCGAGCAGGAAGAAGACGATGACCGCGTTCCAGCGCCCGGCATGCCGCACCATGAAATAGGCCACCGGATAGCCGATGACGAGGCAGATCAGGGTCGAGACGATCCCGACCTTGAGAGTCTCGGCGATGACTCCGGCATAAAAGGCGTCCGTCAGAAGCTTCACGTAGTAGAAGAGCGGACCGTCGGTGACCGCCTGACCGGTGCCGATGCTCCGCAGGATGTTGGCTCCGAGCGGCACGACGAAGAACAGGCCGAGGAAGAGGAGGACCGGGATCGTCCAGCTCGGCCGAGCCAGACGATAGGGACCTGGCCGGCGCCTCCGGCGCATGCCGGGAAAGCCGGAGGCTGGCGCGAGCCCTTGCCGCTCGGCCGTCATGACGGCGGCGCGTCCTGGAGGACGACGGCCCCGTCCGGACGCCACCGAAGGCCGACGATGCCGTCTGCCGGAATCTCCTGGCGCCTCTGGCTGTAGGCGAAGATCGGCGCGTCGCGACCCTCCGTCGTCAGCTCGTAGGCGAAATAGCTGCCCCGGAAGACGAGATCCTTGACGTTGGCCGTGATCATCCCGGAGGCGACCGGGCCGATCTGCAGCTGCTCCGGCCGAACGGCAAGGAGGACCCTGTGACCCGGTCGGATCGGCGCCTCCGAACGGGCGCCGGCGCGGGTGCCCGGCTTCCCGTCGAGATCGACATTCCAGGCCTCGTCGCCATCCGGCCCTACGACCGTACCGGCAAAGATGTTGGCCGTGCCGAGGAACTCCGACACGAAGCGCGTGCGCGGGCGCTCGTAGATCTCGGTCGGCGTCCCGACCTGGACGATCTCACCGTCCGACATGACGGCGACCCGGTTGCTCATGGTGAGAGCCTCTTCCTGATCGTGCGTGACGATGATGCAGGTGAGGCTGAGTCTGTTCTGGATTTCCCGCAGCTCGAATTGCATGCGCTCGCGCAGGTTCTTGTCGAGCGCGCCGAGCGGCTCGTCGAGAAGCAGGATCGACGGGTTCGTGACGAGGGAACGCGCCAGCGCGACCCGCTGCTGCTGGCCGCCCGAGAGCTGGTGGGCATGGCGGTCTTCGAAGCCCTGCAGCCGCACGAGGGAGAGCATGGCTCTTGCCTGCCGCGTCCGCTCGGCAATAGCGACGCCCCGCATCTTCAGCCCGAAAGCGACGTTCTCCCCAACGCTCATGTGAGGGAACAGGCTGTAATTCTGAAAAACCATTCCGAGCCCGCGCTTGTTCGGCGGAAGATCGGTGACATCCCGGCTGCCGATGACGACGCTGCCCGTATCGGGCTCCTCGAACCCCGCGATGATCCTGAGCGTCGTCGTCTTGCCGCAGCCGGAGGGCCCGAGAAGGGCCAGCATCTCGCCGCCATCGACGGTCAGGGTCATGGGCTTCAGCGCCTGGACAGGGCCGAAGCTCTTGCTGACCTCGTTCAGATGGAGCGGGACCGCGCTCGTCATCGGCAGCTACTCTCTCCGCGAGCCCGGACAGGCGATAGAATTCAATAAGCTGAATGGTAGCCGCCCGAACCGGGGTGAGGTCAAGAGCAGCCTCTCGCCCCATCACTAGGCAAATGCTGCTTCTTTTGGCGAAGGCCTACTTCGCCCGGTGCTTGCGTAGTGAAGCACCTTGCGCCGCCGTTCACGTTAGTGAATGCTTCGCTGTCGATTGTGGGTTGGCTGGAGGTTCCTGATGCGCAACGGGGTCTGGATCGTTCGTACCATGCCGGCGGCTCTCGGAGCTACGCTCCTTCTGGGCCTCGGCGCCGCGGTCGCCGCCGATCTCACGGTGGGTGCCTTTGGAGGCATCTGGGAGCAGAGCCTGCGCAAATGCGTCGTCGAGCCCTTCCAGAAGCGAACCGGCAAGACCGTCGACGTGGTTTTGGGCGCGCCCGTGCAGTGGCTGAACCAGATCGCCGCGACGCCGACCAAGCCTCCGCTGGACGTCTTCTATCTCCCCAGCGAGAACGCGTATGATGCCATCGACCGCGGCCTGGTCGAGGCGATGCCGCCCGAGAAAGTCCCGAATCTCGGCGACGTCCGCGAGCAGTTCAGGCAGCTGGGGACAGGTTTCGGCACGCCGCATAATTACGGCGGCATGGGCATCATCTACAACAAGACGACGGTGAAGGATCCCCCGAAGGACTGGAAGGCCTTCGTCGAGGGCACGATCGCGGGCAAGTGGAAGGCCTCGATGCCGACCGTCACGTATCCGAGCGGCGGCCTGACCGCCTCGGTCTGGAGCTTCGCCAAGGAATATGGCGGTGGTGTCAACAATATCGCGCCCGGGCTCGAGCAGATCAAGAAGATGCAGAAGAGCGGTAACATCGCTTTCTGGTTCGATCCGAATTCCGTCCTCAACGGCCTGAAGAGCGGCGACATCGATCTCGCGATGTATTGGGATGGCCGGGCCTGGGCCTTCATCGACGACGGCAACAAGGATTTCGACTATCTGTCGCCGAAGCCCGGCGTCGTGGTCGGCGTGACCTGGGTGCAGATGGTGAAGAATGGCTCTCCTCTCGCCTACGACTACATCAACCAGACGCTGAGCAAGGAATCGCAATCCTGTTTCGGGAGCGCGATCCGCTACGGGATCGTCAACAAGAACGCGACCTTCGACCCGAAGATCGCCCACGAGATCACCGATCCTTCGCTGATCATCTTCCCGCCCTACAAGGAGATCGTGCCGATGCAGTCGAAATGGGTCGAAACGTGGAACAAGGAGATCGGCCGCTGACGCGGCTCGTCCGACCGTCCAGGAGGCAAGAGGCAGCACGATGGGCTATCGGGTAGGCGTCGATATCGGCGGGTCGTTCACGGATTTCGCGCTGTTCGACGAGGACACCAGGAGCCTGAAGAGCCTGAAGGTGTTGTCCCGCCCCGACGAGCCGGGAGCCGAGGTCCTGGAAGGCGTTCGGCTCGTGGGCGAACGCTACGGCATCCGGCCCGACGAGATCAGCTACTTCACCCACGGCACGACCGTCGGGGTGAACACGGTGATCCAGCGCAAGGGGCTGCGGCTCGCGCTGTTCACGACCGAGCATTTCCGGGACGTGCTCGAGGTTGCCCGCCTCAAGATCAAGGACATGTACAACCTGCTCTCGAAGCGGGCGCCGCCGCTGATCACGCGCGACCTCGTCTTCGGAGTGGCGGGTCGGCTGAACGCGGATGGGCGGGAATACCAGCCGCTCGACCGGGAGAGTGTCCGGCGGGCGGTCGACGGGGCCCGGGCGGCGAGCGCGGAAGGGATCCTGATCTCCTTCCTGCATGCCTATCGCAATGCCGAGCATGAACTCGCCGCCAAGGCGATCGTGGAGGAACTCGCGCCCGAGATCCCGGTCTTCTGCTCGAGCGAGACCTGGCCCATCATCCGGGAATACGAGCGCACGATCACGGCCGCGATCGGCGCCTACGTTCAGCCGCGCGTCGCCCATTATCTCGGCTCGCTCCAGAAGGCCCTCAAGGATGTCGGCGTGCCGGCCGACCCGCGCCTGACGAAGTCGAACGGCGGCGTCATGACGGCCGAACAGGGCAAGAGCCAGTGCGTACAGATGATCCTGTCCGGCACGGCCTCGGGCGTGATCGGCGCGAGCTACGTTGCCCAGATGTGCGGCATCGCTAGCTGCATGAGCCTCGATATCGGAGGGACTTCCGCCGATGTCGCGATCATCATCGACGGCCAGCCGCAATACGGGGTCGGGGAGCAGATCGGCGACTTCCAGATCTACATCCCGTCGGTCTCGGTGAGCTCGATCGGCGAGGGCGGCGGCTCGATCGCCTGGGTCGACAATCTCGGCGTGCTCAAGGTCGGGCCGGAAAGCGCGGGCTCGCGGCCCGGGCCGGCCTGCTACGGGCGGGGTGGCACGCGCGCGACCATCACGGACGCCTTCGCAGCACTCGGCCTCGTCGGCCTCTCCGACATCGGCTATTCCGCGGTCACGATCGACCGCGACAAGGCCCGGGCGGTGGTGGGCGAATTGGCCGACGCGCTCGGCCGGTCCGTCGAGGAGACCGCGGAGGCGATCATCCGGATCGCCGTCTCCGGCATGTATTCGGACGTGAGTGCGCTCGTCTCGCGTTTCGGCATCGACCCGCGCGAATTCTCCTGCCTCGCCTTCGGGGGCGCGGGGCCCATGCTGGCCTGTTTCCTCGCCCGGGAACTCGGCATGCAGGAGGTGGTGGTGCCGGTGACGCCCGGCGTTCTCTCCGCGCTCGGCGGCCTGATCGCGGACCTGAAGAGCGACTTCATCAAGACGCTCTATCTCGACCTCGACGACAAGGCCTCGCCCCTGATCCGATCCGAATACGCGGCCCTGAGGGAGCGGGCGCTCGCCTGGCTGCAGCGCGACCAGGGCTATGAGGGCCCGCACAAGCTCGTCTACTCGGCCGAGCTGCGCTACCGCGGGCAATCCTTCGAACTGGATACGCCCCTCGACGAAGAGGCCGTCGAGGCAGGCGACATCGTCGCTCTCGTGGACGCCTTCCATGTCGAGCATGAGCGCATCTACGGCCATGCCGACCGGCAGGCGGACGTGCAGGTCATCTCTCTCCGGCTCGTGATCAGCGGGGAGACCGCGAAGCCCGACTTTCAGCGCCACGCGCTTCGGCCCGGCCCCGCTGAAGTCACGCGCGAAGCCGAGGTCTGGCTCGACGGCGAGAGCCGCCGCGTCGCCGTGTACCGCCGGGCCGACCTGGTTCCCGGGCAGCATTTCGCCGGCCCGGCCGTCGTCACCCAGGACGATTGCACGACCGTCATGCCGCCGGGCGTCGTCGCCCGGGTCGACGAATACGGCAATCTGCGCATCGTGCCGGAGGCAGGGCGATGAAGCTCGACCCGACGACGCTCCAGGTCCTGGCCAATTATTGCGCGGCCGCGGCCGAGAGCATGGGCTGGACGCTGATGCGGACCGCCCACTCGACCTTCGTCAAGGAGACCGAGGACTTTTCCTGCCAGGTGCTGACGCCAGACGGGCTCACGGTCGCCTCGCCGAAGACCTTCGGGGCGACCTGGTATACGGGCCTCGATTACGGCGACGTCATCAAGCTCTTCGACTATCGCGAAGGCGACATCTGCCTGACGAGTGACCCCTATGCGGGCTATGTCGCGACGCATACCCCGGACATCCACCTCTGGAAGCCGGTCTTCCGGGACGGCGAGATCGTCTGCTTCGTCGGCAACCACATCCACAACACCGATGTCGGCGGCGCGGTCCCGGCGACCCTGTCCCGCAGCCTGACGGAGATCCAGCAGGAGGGGCTCCGCATTCCCCCCATGCGCCTCATGCGCGACGGCGTCATGAACGAGGATCTCCTGCGCATCATCGCGAACAACGTCCGCATGCCGGAGCAGAATTGGGGCGACCTCAACGCCCAGATCGCCTGCGTGAATGTCGGCGAGCGCAAGATCCACGAGATCATCGACCGTTTCGGCAAGGACGACTTCAAGGCCGGCCTCTACGACCTGCTCGATTATGCCGAGAACCAGGCGCGCGCGGTGATCCGGGACATTCCGGACGGCGAGTATTTCTTCGCCGACTATGCCGACGAGGACCAGGCGGGCGGCTATCCGGTCCGCGTCGCCGTGACCCTGAAGATCCATGGCGACACGCTCACGGTCGACTATACCGGAAGCGACCCGCAGCTCGCCTCCTCGCTGAACATGCCGACCGGCGGCAAGGAGCGGCATTCGCTCGTCACCGTCGGGACGGTCTATTCGCTCTACTGCCTCAACCCCACGATGATGCTGAATGCCGGCCTCGTCCGGCCGACGCGGGCGATCCTGCCGGAAGGGTCGGTCATGAATGCCGTGATGCCAGCCGCGGTCGGCATGCGGAGCCTGATGTCGAACCTCGCCCAGACGGTCGTGATCGGCGCCTTCTGCCGCGCCCTGCCAGCCCGCTTCCCGGCCTCTCCCGGGAGCGGCATGAGCCTGATGAACGTGAAGACGAGCACCCGGGCCGGCCGCGCCGTCATGGCCTCGATCGGCCCCGTCGGCGGCGGCGCCGGCGGCGGTCCGTTCCGGGACGGCGCGGAGGGGGGCGGGGCGAACATGTCCTACCTCAAGAACACGCCGGTCGAGATCAACGAGGCCGAGATCCCGGTCCGCATCCTGCGCTATGGGCTCGTGCCGGATTCCGGCGGGCCCGGCCGCTACCGCGGCGGCTCGGCCTGCGAGATGGAGTTCCAGGTCTTCGCGCCGGGCTCCATGGTCACGGCCCGCAACCGCGACCGCTCGGTCTTCTCAGCCTGGGGCCTGCGGGGCGGCGGCTCCGGCCGCGTCTCGCGATTCATCCAGAACCCCGATACCGAGCGGGCCATCGAACTCGGCTCGCAGGACGTCGTCCTGTGCGAGCCGGGCGATATCATCCTGATCCAGGGGCCCGGGGCGGGCGGCTACGGCGACCCGACCGAACGGCCCGAGAGCGCGGTGCTGCACGACGTGCGCTGCGGTTTCATCTCGGCCGAGCGGGCGAGGTCGGATTACGGGGTCGCGATCGGCTCGGACGGCGAGGTCGATGCGGCTGAGACCGCCCGGTTGCGCGGCGAGATGGCCCGGCGCCGGCCGACGCATCTCTTCGGCCACGGCCCGGGCCGGATCGCCTTCGAGCGGGTCTGGACGGTCGACCGTTACGGCGCCCTGACCAGGATCCTGGCCGAGCTTCCGGTCACCTGGCGCTTCTTCGTCAAGCACCAGATCTTCGCGGCGCTGAAAGGCCGGGTGGCGCCGGTGGAAGGCGGTGCGGAGGACGTGTACCGCGCCTATGACGACGTGGTGGCCCGGTTCGAGGACCTCCCGCGGGTGTCGCCGCCGGCCCGCCAGGCGGCGGTCGCGGCCGAGTAGCCGGCATGGGTGTCCACGAACCTGGCGCGCTGTTGTTCAGCCCGTACCGGCTGCGCGAGGTCACCTTCCCGAACCGGATCGTGATCGCCCCGATGCAGATGTACAAGGCGGCGCCCGACGGGAAGGCCACGGACTGGCATTTCCAGCACCTCGCGAAATACGCCATCGGCGGTGCCGGGACCGTGATGACCGAGGCGCTGATCGTGGACCCCATCGGCCGCAACACCTACGGTGATCTCGGCATCTGGTCGGACGAGCATGTGCCGCCCTTGGCGCGCATCGCGGATTTCCTGCACGGGCAGGGGGCGGTCGCGGCCGCGCAACTCCACCATGCCGGCCCGAAATCCTCCCGCCAGCGGCCATGGGAAGGTCTCGGCCCCCTCGGCGAGGCCGAGGCGGCCAAGGGCGAGCCGCCCTGGCAGCCGGTGAGTTCGACCGGCGACAGCAGCGTTGCCGGCTGGCACACGCCGCGGTCGATGTCGGAGGGCGAGATCCAGGCCCTGCTCGTCGCCTATCGCGAAGGTGCGCGGCGGGCCGACGAGGCCGGGTTCGACGTCCTCGATATCCACGCGGCCCACGGCTATCTCATCCACGCCTTCCTCTCGCCGGTCGCGAACAGGCGGGACGACGCCTATGGCGGCGATCTCGCGGGCCGCATGCGGCTCGCGCTTGAGATCGCCGAACACGTTCGGGAGAGCTGGCCGGAGGAGAAGCCGCTCTTCTTCCGCCTCTCCTGCGTCGACTGGCGCCCGGATCTCGACAGCCGGACGGACGGATGGCGGATCGAGGATAGCTGCGTGCTGGCGCGCGAACTCGCCGCCCGCGGCGTCGACCTCATCGATTGCTCGTCCGGCGGCATACGGGCCGAGAATTCGATGATGGATTACAAGAAGATGCGGAGGAAGCTGAAGCGCGGGCATCAGGTGCCCTATGCCGAGACGATCCGGCGCGAGACCGGCATCCCGACCATGGCGGTCGGCGTCATCCTGGACGGGCCGCAGGCCGAGGCCATCCTCCAGGCGGGCCAGGCGGACCTGATCGCGATCGGCCGCGAGGCTCTGACCGACCCGCATTGGGGATTGCACGCGGCCCAGGCGCTCGGGATCGACCCCGATTGGGAGAAATGGCCGCCCTCCTACGGCTGGTGGCTGCAATTGCGCGACGCCATCGGCGTCGAGGCCTGAGGCACCGGATGGACATTCGCCTGCATGACCGCGTGGTCCTGATCTCCGGCGCAGCCCAGGGGATCGGGCGCGCGATGGCCCTGGTCTTCAAGGCGGCGGGCGCGACCATCCACCTGACGGATCTCGACGAGGCCGGCGTCGCGGCGGCCGGGGCCAGCCTGTCCGCGCCCGCTCACGCCTGCGACCTCTCCGACCGGGCCGCCGCCCATGCCCTGGTCCGAAAGATCGCGGAAGCCGAGGGCCGGCTCGACATTCTGGCGCTCGCGGCGGGCGGGGTGCGGGGCCAGGTCGGCCGGCCGATCGAGGAGATCACGGAGGAGGACTGGCGCTCGCTCTTCCAGGCCAATGTCGATGGGGCGTTCTGGTTATCGCAGGCGGCCTCGCCGCATCTGAAACGGTCCGGCTGGGGCCGCATCGTGATGATCGCCTCCGGCGCCGGATTGCGGCCGAGTCTGACCGGCATCCAGGCTTATGCGGCCGCGAAACACGCGGTCGTCGGCCTCGTCCGGCAGCTGTCCTGGGAACTCGCGCCGCACGGCACCACCGTGAACGGGGTCGCGCCGGGCCTGATCCTGACGAATCCGGCCACCCACGAGCAATGGGAAAGCTACGGCCCCGAGGGACGGCAGCGCATCCTCGACGGTCTCCATACCCGGCGCCTCGGCTCGGCCGAGGACATCGCGACCGCTGCCCTGTTCCTGGCGAGCGAGCAGGCCGGCTGGATCACGGGCCAGATACTCTCCGTCGACGGCGGCCGCCTCTGAGGCATTCGCCCTCGCCACCAGCGCCCGAGGCGCCGCGTCAGATTTCGACCTGCATGGCGTCGTAGGCGAACAGCCAGTCGTAGCGGCTCCGCACCGTCTCGGGTTTCCATTCGGTCTCGACGTACCGGATGGCGGCGTCGCGATCGGCCAGGACCGGGTTGTGGAAACGCGCCGTGTTGGCCCGGGACCCGTTCACGATCGCCGATGTCCGGGGCAGGCGCAGCGCCTCGTAGCGGGCGAAGGCGCCGGCCGCATCACTCCCGTAGGCCTCGAGGCAGCGCGTGAGAACGATCGCGTCCTCGATCGCCATAATGGCGCCCTGAGCGAGGAAGGGCAGGGTCGGGTGGCAGGCATCGCCCAGCAGGGTGACGCGGCCCGACGTCCAGCGCTCGAGGGAAGGGCGCTGCAGCAGAGCCCAGAGATAGGGCGTGCCGGCCTCGGCGATGACCTGCCGGATGAGCGGATGCCAGCCTTCGAAATCCGCCAGGCTTTCGGCCGTCGTGCCCGCCTCCGTCCAGGATTCATTCCGCCAGTCGTCGCGCTCGACGAGGCCGACGAAATTCATCACGGTCTCCCCCCGGAGCGGGTAGGTGATGCAATGGCCGCCCGGTCCGACCCAGTTCGTGCCGACATTGCGGCGCAGGCTCGCCGGGAGCGCCGCCATCGGGGCGAGCCCGCGCCAGGCCACGATCCCGGTGAACTCGGCCGCGTCTTCGCCGAACAACGCGCGACGAACGACGGAATGCACGCCGTCGGCGCCGATCATCAGGTCGGCCCTGGCTTCGGCCCCGTTCGCGAAGCGCAGCGAGACATCGTCGCCGGACTGGCCGAGGTCCGTCAGGCGGTGGCCCGTATGGACCGATCCCGGCGCTTCCCGCAAAACCGCATCGAGCAGGACCCGATGGAGGTCGCCCCGGTGGATCATCCAATAAGGGGCACCGAACCGGCGCATGGAATCCTCGCCGAGGTCGAAGAGCGGCCAGGTTTCGCCCGTATTCCAGATCCGGACTTCCTTGCCGGCCGCCTCGACCGCGCCCTTGGCCATGAGGGCGCTCTCGAGCCCGAGATGGCGGAGGATCCGCGTCCCGTTCGGCGCCAGCTGCACGCCCGCGCCGAGTTCCAGCAACTCCGGAGCCTGCTCGTAGACATCGACGCGGTAGCCCGCCCGGAGCAGGCTCAGTGCGAGCGTGAGGCCGCCAATCCCTGCGCCGACGATCGCGCAATGGTGCTTCATCGCGGCCATGTCAGCCTGTCCGGGCCGGGAAAGACGTCCGGCTCAGGGGTCGATCTTCACGTCGGCGGCCTTCGCCACCGCCGTCCAGGCCTGGATGTCCGACGCGATCCGGGCTGCGAACTCGCCCGCCGAGCTGCCGACCGCGTCCGTCGAGAGGCTGCGAAGTCGCTCCCGCACGTCCGGCTCGGTCAGGATCTTGCGGCAGGCGTCTTCGAGCTTCGCTATGATCGCGGGCGGCGTGCCGGCGGGCGCGAAGAGCCCGGTCCAGAGGGTCACCTCCATGCCCGGGATTCCGGCCTCGGCCATGGTCGGCACGTCCGGCAATTCGGGCAGTCGTGCCGTGGCCGTCGTCGCGAGAGCCCTGAGCTTCCCGTCCTGCACGAGCGACATGGCCGGCAATGTCTCGACGAGCGTCGCGGTGGTCTGCTTGCCGAGCACGGATACCACGGCGTCGTTGCTGCTCCGGTAGGTGACGCGCTGCAGGTCGGCGCCGGTCTTCATCTTGAACAGCTCGGTCGCGAGCGTGAAGGAGGGCGAGGACGTGGCGTAATTGCCCTTCGAGGCATTCGCCTTGGTCCAGTCGATGAACTCGGCGACGCTGCGGAACGCCGTCTCGCCTCCGACGACGAGGATGAGCGGATAGGTGCCGAAGAGGGAGACGGGCGCGAAATTCTTCAGCGTCTCGTAGTTCATGCGCGTGTAGACGGCCGGCGCGATCGACATGGCCCCGCTCGCGCCGACGAGGAGGGTGTATCCGTCGGGGGGCTCGCGCATGACGGAGGTGGCGGCGAGCACGCCGCCGGCTCCGGGCTTGTTCTCCACCACGACCGGTTGGCCGAGACGCGTCGCGAGCTTTTCGCCCAGCACCCGGGCCAGGATGTCGTTGCCGCCGCCTGCCGCGAAGCCGACCACGAGGCGAACGGGGCGCGTCGGGTAGTCGACGGGTCCCTCGGCGCGGGCTGGAACCAGGCCGTAGGCCAGGAGCGAAGCGAGCCCGAGCACAGCCGAGAGACGACGCGAGAGCGATGCCTGAACCATGATGCGATCCTCCCGGACGATGCTCAATCCGCCGTGATGTCGGCGTCCTTCACGACCTTGGACCAGCGCGGGCCGTCCCTGGCCATCAGGGCGGCGAGCTGCTCGGGCGGGCCGCCACGGGCGACGAGGCCCTGCTTCTCGAGCGCCGACCGTACGGACGGCTGGGCCAGAATTTCGTTGAAGACGGTATTGTAGCGGTCGACGATCGCTTTCGGCGTCTCGGCCGGCGCGAGCACGCCGTACCAGAGATCCACGTCGAACCCGTCGACGCCGGATTCCGCGAGGGTCGGCACCGTGGGCGCTTGCGGGACCCGCCTCTCGCTGCCGACGGCGAGGATGCGGATCTGCCCGCTCTCGGCGAGGGGCAGGGCGGTGTGGACGGGCAGGAACATGGCCGAGACATGCCCGCCGGCCAGATCCTTCAACGCGCCTGCCGATCCCGTATAGGGCACGTGCTTCAGGTCGATGCGGCTCGTGAGCTTGAACAGCTCCATCGCGAGATGCTGCGGCGTCCCCCGGCCGGGCGAGGCGTAGTTGATGACGCCGGGCTTTGCCCTGGCGGCCTCGATCAAGCCAGCGAGGGTCGACACTCCGAGCAAGGGATGGACGGCGAGGGCGAGGGCGCCGATCGCGACCTCGGCGATCGGCACGAAGCTCTTCTGCGGATCGTAATTCACGGAGCGATAGAGGCTCACATTCATCACGAAGGTGTTCACGGTGACGAGAAGCGTGTGGCCGTCCGGTGTGGCGCGGGCGGCCGCCTGGGTGCCGATATTGCCGCTCGCGCCCGCCCGGTTCTCGACGATCACCGGCTGGTTCCAGCGCTGCCGGACCTCCTCAGCCAGGATGCGGGCGAGGGAATCGGGCCCGGTACCGGGCGTGAACGGGACCAGCAGCATGATGGTGCGGTCGGACAGGCCCTGCGCCGCGGCGGGACCGACGATGCCGGCGAGGGACGCGGTCGCACACGCGACTCCCGATCGCAGCAGCCACCTGCGGTCTCGCTCCATAACATTCTCCCGGTCCGGCCGGCTGTTCCGCCGGCTCCCGGTGACCTCGAAGATCACCCGACCACGACGCTAGAGACTGCGATGCGGAGGCGCCAGAAGCATGTTCGATCAAGAGCTGAAGGAAAAAGCTTCAGACCTCGGCATGCGATGACGTAGAGCAGGGCGCGCGATCCTCGGACGGAGCGGACCAGCGATGTTGTTGCGCAAGATCCGATGCTTCGTGGAGGTCGCCCGGCGCGGCAGCTTCACGGCGGCGGCGCAGCAGCTGAGGCTGTCGCAACCCTCGCTCGGCGCGCATGTGCGCCAGCTCGAGGAGCGCTACGGCATCGCGCTGTTCGACCGCCACGGCCGCGGGGCGACGCTGACCGCTGCGGGCCGCCGCCTGTTTCCCCAGGCCGAGGCCCTGCTCGCGGAGGCCGACCGGACCGAACTCGCGCTCCGGGCCATGCGCCAGGAGGAACCGGCCCGGCTGCTCTTCGGCGTCACGCCGACGGCGCAAGCCACCCTCGCCCCGGAACTCCTGCAGCGTTGCGCGGTCCAGCGGCCCGGAACGGAACTGGTGCTGATCCCCGGGCTGAGCGACGACCTCAGGCGGCAGATCGAGGCCGGTGACATCGACGCGGCCGTCCATTACGGGCGGCCCGGGGAGGCGGCCGATGGTTCGCGTGCTCTCTACGCGGAGGATCTCTATCTGGTCGGCAAGCCGGGCGCGCTCGGCCGCGGCCGGACGGTCGCCTTCGCCGAGCTGCCATCCGTGCCCCTCGTGCTGGAGCGCCGCTTCCAGGTCTTTCGCCGGCTCCTGGAACAGGTCGCGGCCGAGCGCGGCCTCCAGCTTGACGTTCGGCACGAGGTCGAACCAGTGGACGCCAAGCGAGCTCTCATCCGGCGCTACGGCGTCTTCGCGGTGGCGCCGCTCGGGCTCTTCCTCGACGAGATCCGGGGCGGTGAAATGGGCGCCTGGCGCATCGTGTCCCCCCACCTTCGTTTCACGCTCTACCTGGCCCGGCGCTCGGGCCTGCCGGAGCCGCTCTCGCAGGCCCTGGACCGCTGGCTCGACGCGAGCGTCGCCGCCATCGTGGCGGCGGGCGAATTGCGATGGCACCCGCTCGCCTGAGCCGGAGCTTTTTCCTTCCGCTCGTGGTCGAACATGCTTCTGGCTCCTCTTTGGTCGGCCCTATAGCCTCCGCGACAAGAGAAGATCGAGGGAGGCCGCCATGAAGCGGGCGGCAGCGCCACGGGTGACCCGGAGAAGTCCGTGACGGACCACACGACGGCGCATCACGTGCTGCGCGGGCTGGACGAGATCGGGATCGACTACGTCTTCGCCAATCTCGGCACGGACCACGTCTCCCTGATCGAAGACATGGCCGACTGGGAGGAGGGGCGGCGCCCGACGGTGCTCCTCGTCCCGCACGAGAATGTCGCCATGCACATGGCGGGCGGCTACGCGATGGCGACCCGACGCGGCCAGGCGGTGCTTGTCCATGTCGATGCCGGCACGGCGAATGCCGCGATGGGCGCCCACAACCTGTTCCGAGGCCGGATTCCGGTCCTTCTCCTTGCCGGCAAGGCTCCCTTCGCGCTGCACGGCGAATTGCCGGGTGCGCGCGACAATTACGTCCACTATGTCCAGGACCCCTTCGACATCGCGAGCGTCGTCCGGCCCTACGTGAAGTGGGAATATACGCTGCCGAGCGGCTATGTCGCCAAGGAGGCCCTCCGCCGCGCCCAGGCCGTGATGGAGAGCGACCCGCCTGGTCCCGTCTATATGACCCTGCCGCGCGAGGTCCTGGCCGAAACGGTGGAGACGCCCCGCATCCGCTCCTTCGGGGCCGAGGGCTACGGCCCGGTGCGGGCCGGAGGCGTGGCCCCCGAGGTCGCAGCCGAGATCGCCACGGCGCTCCTCGCGGCCGAGAAGCCGGTCGCCGTCGCGAGCTATCTCGGTCGCGATTCCGAGGCTCCGCCCCTTCTCGAGGCGCTCGCCCGCGAGACCGGGATGCGAGTGGTCGAGGCGAACCCGACCTATCTCAACATCGATCGCGCCTCCCCGGCCTTTGCCGGATTCGAGGCCGGACCGGTTCTCGCGGGTGCCGATCTCGGGCTTCTCCTCGACGTGGACGTGCCCTTCCTGCACGGGCAGGCGCCGGACGCGGATGCGATGCGCTGGATCCAGGTCGACATGGATGCCGGCAAGCGCGCCTTCCCGATGTGGGGCTTCCGGACCGACCTGCGCTGCGAGGCCGACACCGCGACCGTGCTCCGGCAGGTGCTGGAGGCGGTGCGAGGGCGGACCGACGAGGCCGCCCGGGCCCGGATCGCCGGCCGGGTCGCAGGCTGGGACGCTCCGAACGCCTCCCGCCGCGACCGCATCGCGGGCGCGGGCTTATCGCTCGGGGGAGAGGACGCGATCGGCCCGGACGCGGTCTGCGCGGCGCTCGCCCGGCAACTCCGGCCGGAGGACGTCGTCGTGAACGAGGCAATCCGCAACACGGGCGCAGTGTTGAACCAGCTCGCGCGGAGCCTGCCCGGCACCTATTTCGCCAATGCGGGCGGCGGCCTCGGCTTCAGCGGCGGCGCCGCGCTCGGGCTGAAGCTCGCGGGTCCGGACCGGCGCGTGGTCGCATTGGTCGGCGATGGCACCTTCCATTTTTCGGCGCCCGATTCCGTCTTCGCGACCGCGCAGCAATACGGCCTGCCGATCCTCGTCGTCGTCCTCGACAATCGTGGCTGGTCGGCCGTGAAACAGGCGACGCTGCGGATGTATCCGAAGGGGAGGGCAGCCGAGACCGACCGCTTCCAGTCGCGGCTCGAGAGCGGGCGCCAGGACGAGGTCCGCCGCTTCGACAGGATCGCCGAGGCCTTCGGTGCGCACGGCGAATACCTGCGCGAGCCGGCCGGGCTCGACCAGGCGATCGCGCGCTGCCTCGCCGCCATCGACGGCGGCCGGGCCGCCCTGCTGCATGTGCGGGTGACGCCGCTGTGAGCGCGCCCGTGCCGCGCACGATCCTGGTCGTCGGCGCCGGCGCCATCGGCGGCCTCTTCGCCGCGATGCTGGCCGGCGTGGCCCGCGTGGTCGCCTTCGACCTCAGCCGCCCGCATATCGATGCGATCCGTGCGGAGGGGCTGCGGATCACTGGCGCGAGCGAGCGCATGGCGCGGATCGAGGCCGAGTACGATCCGTCGGCTCTTGCCGGCATCGGGGCCGAGGTCGCGATCATGCTGGTCAAATCGGCCGCGACCGGCGCGGCGCTGGCCTCGGTCGCGCCGGCTCTGGCCGAGGGCGCGCTTCTGGTGACGCTGCAGAACGGAATGGGCAATGCGGAGGCGCTGCGGGCCGGGACGGCGCCGGTCGCGCGCGGGACCACCATGCACGCGGCGCGTCTCGTCGGGCCGGGCCACATCGAGCATCTCATCGCCGGTCCGACGACGCTCGGGCCGGTCCGGGGCGGTATAGAGGACGTGCGGCCGCTCGTCCTGCTGATGAGGGAGGCCGGTCTCGAGGCCGAGGCGGTCGCGGACCCGATGGGCGCGGTCTGGTCGAAATTCGTCTTCAACGCCGTGATGAACCCGGTCGGTGCGCTCGCGCTCGGCGTGAACGCGGCCCGCTACGAGGTGGCGGAGATGCGGGCCCTCATCGACCAGATGGCGGAGGAATGCCTCGCCGTCGTCGCGGCTCTGGGCGGCAGGCCCGCGGGCGATCCGCTGGCCTACGTCCGACGGGTCCGCTCGGGCGAGGCGCCGATGTCGCGCCACGCGGGCTCGATGGCGCTCGACATGGCGCGCGGCGTTCCGACCGAGATCGACGAACTCACGGGCTTCGTGGTGCGGGAGGGCGAGCGGCTCGGGGTGCCGGTCGCGGCCTGCCGCACCGTCTACAGGCTGGTGAAGGGCATGGAACGCGCACGAGCTCTCGGGGCCGCCTACGGGCCAGCCGCGACGGGCGATGGGGACAGCAAGGCATGAGTGCGAAGGACAGCGCCGTCGTGATCTCCGGGGGAGGCCCGGTTGGTCTCGGTCTCGCGATCTCGCTCGCGCAGCGGGGCGTCCCCTCGATCGTGGTCGAGCGCTACCCGCAGCCGCAGCCGATTCCGCGCGGGCAGAACCTGACCCAGCGCACGATGGAGCATTTCCATTTCTGGGGGATCGAGAAGGAGCTCCGGGACGCCCGCACCATCCCGCCCGAATACGGGATCGGCGGCATGACGAGCTACGGCACGCTGCTCGGCGACTACCATTACGACTGGCTGAAGCGGGCGCTCGTCCGGCCCTTCTACTACACGGACAACGAGCGGCTGCCCCAATACGAGACGGAGGCCGTGCTGCGGAAGCGGGCGGCCGAATTCGCCCCGATCACGATCCTCTACGGCTGGTCCGTCGAAGGCGTCGACCAGGATGCGGACGGCGTGCGGGTCGTGATCACGGAGCGGCGCGGGAGCGGCCGGCGCGAGCTTCGCGCGGATTACGCAGTCGGTTGCGACGGCAGCCGCTCGATCGCCCGGGAAAGCGCCGGCATCACGCAGACCCGGTCCGACCACGACCGGCTCATGGTCCTGCTCGTCTTCCGGTCGGAGGCCCTGCACGAGCTCCTGAAACGCTACCCGGGCAAGTCTTTCTACAATGTCCTTCATCCGCGTCTCGAAGGCTATTGGCAGTTTTTCGGCCGGGTCGATCTCGGCCGCACCTTCTTCTTCCACGCCCCGGTGCCGCCGGACACCACGGCCGAGACCGGGGACTTCCCGGCCCTCCTGCAGGAAGCGGCAGGCGCCGAATTCGATGTCGAGATCATCCATGTCGGGTTCTGGGACCTGCGTTTCGCGATCGCGGACCGGTATCGCCACGGTCGGGTGTTCGTGGCGGGCGACGCGGCCCACAGCCACCCGCCCTATGGCGGCTACGGCATCAATACGGGCTTCGAGGATGCCGTGAATCTCGGCTGGAAGATCGCGGCCGTCGAGGCGGGCTGGGGCGGGGAGCGCCTTCTCGACAGCTACGATGCCGAGCGCCGGCCGGTCTTCGAATCGACCGCGCGCGACTTCATCGCGAAGTCGATCACGGAGGATCGCGACTTCCTGGCCAGCCACGATCCGGCCGTCGACCGGGAGGCCTTCGAGCGGGAATGGGAGGCCCGGCAATCGGGCGCGGCGGCCGAGGTCGACGCGTTCGAGCCGAATTACGAGGGCTCTCCCATCGTCGGATCGGGAGGCGGTCCGACGCCCAGCGCCGTCGGCAGCCACCGCTTTCCGGCGCGGGCCGGGCACCATCTCGCTCCGCTCACGCTCGGCACGGGGGGCAACGTCTACGAGGCCCTCGGCTCCGGCTTCACGCTCGTCGCGCTCGGGCTGCCGGACGAGGCGACGCGGGCCTGGGAGGAGGGCGCGGGGGCGCTCGGCCTGCCGCTCTCCGTCGTTCGGAGCGACCGGACCGGAGAGGCGGCGCGCTGGGAGGCCGGGCTCATCCTTGTTCGACCGGACCAGTTCGTCGCCTGGGCCGGCGAGATGGACGGGGCCGATCCCGGCCGCATCCTTCGCGAGGCGATCGGCGTCTGACGCGAGCCGGCGCGTCCGCCGCGGCAGGCGGATGCGCCCTTTACGGGCCCGCGTCGGCCGTCGATGGTGAGCGCAATTGCGGGAGGACATCACCATGCGCCTGGTCACGTCATTCGCGGCGGCCCTGATCGCTTTGCCGGCCACGGCGCTCGCAGCCTGCCCGGAGCCGGCCGAGATCGAACGGTTCGCGGCCGATTGGGCGGCGAAGCGCCCAACCAAGGGCTTTGCGGTCGACACCCTGGCGGATGCGGGCTGCGCCCGCGACCGGATTGTCGCCCTGCTCGAGCGGAGCGGCGGCAAGGTGGTCGGCTACAAGGCCGCGCTGACCGCGAAGGCGGTGCAGGAGCGTTTCAAGGCGAATGCGCCGGTCGCCGGAATCCTTCTCGACACGATGATCGTTCCGGATGGCAGCAAGGTCCCGGCCGGCTTCGGCGCGCGCCCGCTCTTCGAGGCGGACATGCTGCTCGTCGTGAAGGACGAGGGCATCAACGGCGCGAAGACGCCGGACGAGGCCATGGCCCACATCTCGGCCATGCGGCCCTTCATCGAACTGCCCGACCTCGCTCTTGCGCCCGGCGAGAAGCTCGAAGGGACACAGCTTCTCTCGGTGAACGCCGCCGCCCGTCTCGGCGTGGTCGGCGCGGTCGTGCCGCTTCCGCCCGGGCCGGAGACGGTCCGCATGCTGGCCGAGACCCGGATCGTCATGACTGACGGCACCGGCGCGGTCCTCGGGGAAGGGCTCGGCTCGGCGACGCTCGGCAACCCCTTGAACGCCGTCGTCTGGCTCGCGGCCGACCTTGCCGCCTCCGGCCGCAAGCTGAAGGCCGGCGATCTGTTGAGCGTCGGATCGTTCTCGGCCCTGCTTCCGCCGAAGGCCGGCCAGCGGGTCGAGGTGCGCTACGAGGGCCTGCCCGGGACGCCGAAGGTTTCGGTCACGTTCGAATAGCCGGAAGGTCCGCCGGCAAGCCTTCCCGCCACCCTCTCACCGCGATAAGAGCCCGATGACTCGCCGCCCCGAACGGGCGGCAGGCGGCTTTTGCGCGTTCTGGCAGGTGAGATCCATGGCGAAGATCAAGGTAGCGAACCCCGTCGTCGAGCTCGATGGGGACGAGATGACCCGGATCATCTGGCAGGTCATCAAGGACAAGCTGATCCACCCCTATCTCGACGTCGACCTCGACTATTACGATCTCGGCGTCGAGCACCGCGATGCAACGAACGACAAGGTCACGGTCGATGCCGCCGAGGCGATCAAGCGGCACGGCGTCGGCGTGAAATGCGCCACCATCACGCCCGACGAGCAGCGCGTCGAAGAGTTCAAGCTCAAGGACATGTGGAAGTCGCCGAACGGCACGATCCGCAACATCCTGGGCGGCGTGATCTTCCGCGAGCCGATCATCTGCAAGAACGTGCCCCGCCTCGTGCCGGGCTGGACCCAGCCGATCGTGGTCGGGCGCCACGCCTACGGCGATCAGTACAAGGCGACCGATTTCAAGGTGCCGGGCAAGGGCCGGCTCACCATCAAGTTCGAGGGCGAAGACGGCACCGTCATCGAGCGGGAGGTGTTCAAGTTCCCAAGCGCCGGTATCGCCCAGGCGATGTACAACCTCGACGACTCGATCCGCGACTTCGCCCGCGCCTCGCTGAACTACGGCCTCAACCGCAAGTACCCGGTCTACCTCTCGACCAAGAACACCATCCTCAAGGCCTATGACGGGCGCTTCAAGGACCTGTTCGAGGAGGTTTACCAGGACGAGTTCAAGTCGCGCTTTGCCGCGCTCGGCATCACCTACGAGCACCGCCTGATCGACGACATGGTCGCCTCGGCGCTGAAATGGTCCGGCGGCTATGTCTGGGCGTGCAAGAACTACGATGGCGACGTCCAGTCCGACACGGTCGCGCAGGGCTTCGGCTCGCTCGGGCTGATGACCTCGGTCCTGCTCACGCCGGACGGCAAGACGGTCGAGGCCGAGGCCGCCCACGGAACGGTCACGCGGCATTACCGCGAGCACCAGAAGGGCAAGGAGACCTCGACCAACTCGATCGCGTCGATCTTTGCCTGGACCCGAGGCCTCTCGCACCGCGCGAAGCTCGACGGCAACGACGAACTCGCCCGTTTCGCGACCACCCTCGAGACCGTCTGTGTCGACACGGTCGAGGCCGGCTTCATGACGAAGGACCTTGCGCTCCTGGTCGGCGCGGATCAGACGTGGCTTTCGACGACGGGCTTCCTCGACAAGGTGGACGAGAATCTCCGGACGGCGATGGGTGCGTGAAATGCGGCCCGCCGTGCACCTTTTCCTAAATCATCTTCACCTAGGTTTCGCCTCTTAAGAGGCGGACCAGAATGCAGAACGAGGGGGAGGCTGTCAGGGTAAGGCGCTGGCCACTCTTCGTCAGCATCGCGGCGACGGTCGGAGTGATGATCGTCGCGCTTGCCTTGATGCTCGACCTCCGGGCGAATATCGAGGACCGCGCCCGCGAAAACTCCGAAAACCTTCTGCGGGCGATCGAACGCGACATCGCCCGCAATATCGAGATCCTGGACCTGTCCCTCCAGGCCGTCGTCGACGGCGTGTCGCGCCGCGACGTGATGGAGGCGGACCCGGAGGTTCGGCGGCAGATCCTCTTCGACCGATCCGGATCAGCCTCCGGGGTGGGCGCCTTCATCGTGTTCGATGCCGAGGGCTTGATCACGATCGAGTCGGGCAGCCTCGTTCCGCGCCAGATCAAGCCCGTCCTCGATCGAGATTACTTTCAGGCCCAACGGGAGGCCGACCGCGGCCTCTTCGTCAGTCGGCCCTACGTCTCGCGTCTCATCGGCAAGCCGGTCGTGGGCCTCAGCCGAAGGCTGTCGAATGCCGACGGCTCTTTCGCAGGCGTGGCGCTCGCGACGATCGAGGTCGCCTATTTCGAGAAGCTTCTCTCTCGGCTGCACCTTGGGCCAAAAGCCGTGGTCAGCCTGATCAGGACCGACGGCACCTTCATCGTCCGTCACGGGTCGTCGACGAGCGCGCCGGCGGGTGACGTCTCGGCCTCCCCGGTATTCAGGCGCATGATGGCCGACAGCTCCGGTCAGTTCGTCGGCATGTCGGCCGTGGATGGTATCGAGCGCACCTACACCTTCACGCAGATCGAAAAACGGCCGCTGCTCCTGAGCATCGCCCAGGCGACCGACGACATCTTCGCCGACTGGCGCCAGCGCGCGATCCTGCTCGGCCTCGTCCTGGCCGTCATTTGCCTCATCATCGTCGCGCTGACGATGGTGCTGACACGGGAGTTGACGCGGCGGGCCGTCGCCGAACGGGACCTCGGCCGGCTGAACACCGAACTGGCCCGCCTCTCGGCCACGGACGCGTTGACGGGCCTCGGCAATCGCCGATCCTTCGACGAGAGCCTCGCCCGCGAGACACGGCGAGCCGGCCGGACCGGTACCAAGCTCTCCCTCGTGCTGCTCGACGTCGACCATTTCAAGCGGTTCAACGACCATTACGGACATCAGGAAGGTGACCGCATCCTGGTGGCCGTGGCCGGCGCCATCCGGGCTTCTTGCGGCCGGCCGGGCGACGGCGCTTTCCGGATCGGCGGTGAGGAATTCGCGGCCATCCTGCCGGACACCGATCTGCCGGCCGCCCTTGGGTTAGCCGAGCGGATTCGGTCGGCCATCCGATCGCTGGCCTGTCCACACGCGGATTCGCCCCCCGGGGTCGTGACGGCGAGCCTGGGCGTGACCGACATCCGCGGAGGGGACGCCTCCTCAGCCTTGGCGGAGGCGGACGGCGCCCTCTACGCGTCCAAGCGCAACGGCCGCGATCGCGCGACCCTGGCGTTCGAGCAGCGATCCGCCGCCTGAGCGGCGGGCCCGTTCCCACCGACGCCTTCGCCGGCCAGCGCGAGCTTAGGCCATTGTCCCAGCGAAGGACCCATCGCTCACGCCGCAGAGGCGAGCGCCGCTTCCACGGCCGCGAGCGCCGCCTCCGCCTTGGCGCCGTCCGGCCCCCCGGCCTGTGCCATGTCGCGGCGTCCGCCGCCGCCTCGACCACCGAGCTCGATCGCACCCGCCTTCACCAGCGTGACGGCGTCGACGCGGCCCGTCAGATCGTCCGTGACGCCGACCACGATCCCGGCCTTGCCGTCCGGCCCGACCCCGACGATGGCGACGACACCTGAGCCCAGGCGCTTCTTCTCCGCGTCGATGATCGGCTTCAAATCCTTCATCTCGAGGCCGTCCACGGCGGAGCGCTTGAACTTCATCCCGTTGACGACGGTCTCGCTGCCGCCTGCCGCGCCGCCGGCGCCGTCGCCCATCGCGAGCTTGCGGCGGGCGTCGGCGAGGTCGCGCTCCAGCCGGCGTCGTTCCTCGACCAAGGCCGCCAGGCGCTCGCCGACGTCGCCGACTGGGGCCTTGAGCAGGGCGGCCACCTCCCGCAGGGCGCGGCTCTCGCCCGCGAGATGATGGCGCGCCGCATCGCCGGTGAGAGCCTCGAGGCGGCGGGTCCCAGCGGCGACGGCGCTGTCCGACAGGATCGAGATGAGGCCGATATCACCCGTTCTGCCGGCATGGGTGCCGCCGCAGAGCTCGACGGAAAACGTGCGGCCCTTGGCGTCGGGATCGCGCCCCATGGCGACGACCCTTACCTCGTCGCCGTATTTCTCTCCGAACAAGGCCCGGGCGCCGGACGCGATCGCATCGTCCACGGCCATGAGGCGTGTGGTGACGGGCTCATTCTGCAGCACGAGGCGGTTCGCCAGATCCTCGACGGCCGCGATCTCGGCCGGGCTCATCGGCTTCGGATGGCTGAAATCGAAGCGGAGACGGTCCGGGGTGACGAGCGACCCCTTCTGGGCCACGTGATCGCCGAGAACCCGGCGCAAGGCCTCGTGCAGAAGATGGGTCGCGGAATGGTGGCCCCGGACCCCCGACCGGCGGGCATGCTCGACGGCGAGTTCGAGTGCCGCGCCGGGTTCGAGCCGGCCCTCCTGCACCGTGACGTGGTGGACGTAGAGGTCGCCGAGCTTCTTTTCGGTGTCGGTGACACGGGCCCGGATCCCGGCCCCGACGAGCTCGCCGGTATCGCCGACCTGGCCGCCCGATTCCGCGTAGAAGGGCGTCTGGTTCAGGAGGACGAGTCCGCTTTCTCCGGGCCCGAGCTCGGCGACCTCGGCGCCGCCCCTGACGATCGCCGTCACGATGCCCTCGGCCCGCTCCGTGTCGTAGCCCAGGAACTCGGTCGCGCCGACGCGCTCGCGGAGGCCGTACCAGACGATGTCGGTCGCGGCCTCGCCCGAGCCGGCCCAGGCCGCCCGAGCCTTTTCGCGCTGGCGCTCCATCGCGACCTTGAAGGCATCCGTATCGACCGTCACGCCGCGGGCCTTGAGCGCGTCCTGGGTGAGGTCGAGCGGGAAGCCGAAGGTGTCGTAGAGCGTGAAGGCGGTCTCGCCCGAGAAGGATTGACCGGCGGTGAGGCCGGCGCTCTCGTCGTCCAGCATGGCGAGGCCGCGCTCCAGCGTGCGCCGGAAGCGGGTCTCCTCGAGCTGCAGGGTCTCGGTGATGAGCGCCTCGGCCCGGACGAGTTCCGGATAGGCCTGGCCCATCTCCCGCACCAGCGCCGGCACGAGCCGCCACATCACCGGCTCGCGCGAGCCGAGGAGCTGCGCATGCCGCATGGCGCGGCGCATGATGCGGCGGAGCACGTAGCCGCGGCCTTCGTTCGAGGGCAGGACGCCGTCTGCGACCAGGAAGGACGAGGCCCGGAGATGGTCGGCGATGACCCGGAACGAAGCCCGGCTCGTCTCGTCCGGACCCCGCCCGATCGCATGCGCGACGGCCTCGATCAGCGTGCGGAAGAGGTCGGTGTCGTAATTCGAGTGGACGCCCTGCAGGATGGCCGACATGCGCTCGAGGCCCATGCCGGTGTCGATCGAGGGACGGGGCAGAGGAACCCGGTTGCCGGGCTCGATCTGCTCGAACTGCATGAAGACGAGGTTCCAGAATTCGAGGAAGCGGTCGCCGTCTTCGTCCGGTGAGCCGGGCGGCCCGCCTTGGAGCGAGGGGCCCTGGTCGATGAAGATCTCGGAACAGGGTCCGCAGGGACCGGTATCGCCCATCTGCCAGAAATTGTCGGAGGTCCCGATCCGGATGATGCGGTCGTCGCCGAACCCGGCGATCTTGCGCCAGAGCGCGGCCGCCTCGTCGTCGTCCGCGTAGACGGTGACGAGAAGGTTGTCCTTGGCGAGGCCGAATTCCTTCGTGATCAGGTTCCAGGCGAGCTCGATCGCGTCCGGCTTGAAATAGTCGCCGAAGGAGAAATTGCCGAGCATCTCGAAGAAGGTGTGATGCCGGGCCGTGTATCCGACATTGTCGAGGTCGTTATGCTTGCCACCGGCCCGCACGCATTTCTGCGAGGTAGTCGCGCGCGAATAGGGCCGCTTCTCGATCCCGGTGAAGACGTTCTTGAACTGCACCATCCCGGCATTGGTGAACATCAGGGTCGGGTCGTTGCGGGGCACGAGCGGCGACGAGGCGACCGGCTCGTGGCCGTGCTTCGCGAAATAGTCGAGGAAGGCCGACCTGATCTCGTTGACGCCACTCATCGGTGGATGAACCCGTGCAGATGCGGCCGCCGGCACGGCGGCCTCCGGGCCGGTTTCTAGGGGCGCGCCATGGGGTTGTCGAGCAAGCAGGATGGTTACGGCGGGAGGCACCGGCGCCGGTCCCGACACGAACCGCGGCCCCAATCCGGCTCGGCAAAAACCAGGAACCTCGCCGATCCAGTCGTCGGCGCCAGGTGGCCGGAACCAGTCGTTAGCTCTCCGCCTCTAACTATCTTGAGCTTGTCGTCGCTTCCCACCATATTGGTCTGGAGGGATCAACCCTCATCGGGTGGGAACAGATGACCAGACGTTTCAGGACCGCTGCAAGGGCGGCTCTTCTGGCCGGACTTGCGGTGGTGCTCGTCGCGCCGCAGGTCGATGCACGCCCCGGCGGCGGCAAGGGCAGCTTCGGCTCCCGCGGCAGCCAGACCTATTCGGCGCCGCCCTCGACGGCGACCGCACCGCGATCGGCCCAGCCGATGCAGCGCACCGAAACTCCGAATGTCGGTGCGCCGCGTCCCGGCATGCCGGCGAGCGCAGCGCCGAGCCGCGGGCTTGGCTTTGGCGGCGGCCTGATGGCCGGCCTCCTCGGGGCCGGGCTCCTCGGCATGCTCTTCGGCGGTGGCTTCATGGGCGGCCTCGGCGGCCTCGCCTCGATGTTGGGCCTTCTGATGCAGGTGGCGCTGATCGGCGGCCTGATCTGGCTCGCACTCCGCTTCTTCCGGCGGCGGTCAGAACCCGCCCTGGCAGGTGCCGGCGCACCTTACGCGCGTCAGACTCTGGGCGGCGGGCTCCCGGGTTCCGGCGGCGGACCGACGGGTCCGGCTCGGCCTGCGACGACTCCGCAGCCGATCGAGATCGACCCGCAGGACTACAAGGCCTTCGAGCGGGCGCTCAGCGAGATCCAGATCTCGTATGGACGCGGCGATCTCGGCGCCTTGCGCCGCCTCGCGACGCCCGAGATGGCGGGGTATTTCGAGCAGGATCTCGCCGAGGATCGCGGTCGCGGTGTCCGCAACGAGGTGTCCGAGCCGAAGCTTCTCCAGGGCGACCTCGCTCAGGCTTGGCGCGAAGGCAGCGCCGAATACGCGACGGTCGCGATGCGGTTCGAGATCATCGACGTCTTCGTCGACGTCGCGTCGGGTCGGGTCGTATCGGGCAACAAGACGGCGCCGACCGAAGCGACCGAACTCTGGACGTTCCGCCGCGACAACCAGGGTCCCTGGCTGCTGTCGGCGATCCAGCAGTCGGCCTGAGGCTGCGCGTGGCCTCGGCCGCGCCGCGAATGACGAAGGGGGCCCGTTCGGGCCCCCTTCTTTTCGTGCCGGTCGGCTGATTCGCCGAGCGCCTACCGACAATCATGGCCGAAACGGCAAACGACGCAATAAGCCGCGTCGTTCCCGATACGGCCGTAGATTATCGACCACGCCGGTCGGTCTTGCTCCGACCGGCCGACGTCCGTGGGCCTACTTGCCGCGGAGCGTGTCCTTCACGCCACCGACGGTGTTCTGAACGGTGCCGCCGGCCTTCTGGGCCTTGCCTTCGGCTTCCAGCTTGGTGTCGCCGGTGATCTTGCCGGCGATGTCCTTCGCGGTGCCCTTGGCTTTCTCCACGGCGCCTTCGATCCGATCCTTGTCCATCTCGTTCTCCTGTTCAGACACGTCCGTCCGACATGGAGAGGGAACGTGAAGAATCGGATTTTGTTTCAGGCCGTACGATCGCCCGGTTTCGGCGGCTCGTCATCGGCCCGGCTCTCGATCCGGGCCATGTCCTCGTCGGATAGCCCGACATGGTGGCCGATCTCGTGGACCAGCACATGCGTCACGAGGGCACCCAACGTCTCCTCGTGCTCGGACCAATAGTCGAGGAGAGGTCGGCGGTAGAGCCAGACCATGTTCGGGAACTGACCCGTCTGCAGGCCGTCGGCGAAGCCGCCCTGCGCGAGCCCGACGCCGCGAAACAGGCCGAGGAGGTCGAACGGGCTCTCGAGACCCATCTCTTCGAAGGTCTCGTCGTCGGGAAAGTCCACGACGCGGATGACTACGCCCTGGCAAAGCCGTCGGAACGCCTCCGGCAAAGCCGCGAAGGCTGCTTCAGCCAAGGTTTCGACCTCGGCGAGCGACGGCGCCCGGCATTCCGCCCAGTCCACCGATCGGGTCACGGCAGCCTCACCACCAGCCGAGCTGTGCGCCCAGCCACCAGGCGAGCCCCGCCCCGAGCAGGACCGAGATCGCGCGGCCGACCCGCCGGCCCCAGAGTTCGGCCGGATCCGTCGTCCCTCCCTCGCCCTCGCCCTCAGCGTCCGCCGCGGAGAAATGGCCGCCGAGCCGCTTGCCGGCGCGGGCGAGCGAGGACGAGCCCACGGACTCACTGTCACGCGCGACCCGATCGAGCGCGCGGCGCGCTTCGGCCTCGCGCTCCGGATCGTTCATCCCGCGTGCCTCAGCCCAGCGCGCGGACGTCCACGAAGCGGCCCGCGATCGCGGCCGCCGCGGCCATGGCGGGCGAGACGAGATGCGTGCGGCCCTTGTGGCCCTGGCGGCCCTCGAAATTCCGGTTCGAGGTCGAGGCGCAGCGCTCTTCGGGGCCGAGACGGTCGGCGTTCATGGCGAGGCACATGGAGCATCCCGGCTCGCGCCACTCGAAGCCGGCCTCCAGGAAAACGCGGTCGAGGCCCTCGGCCTCGGCCTGCATCTTCACGATGCCCGAGCCCGGCACGATCATGGCGTTGACCGAGGGATGGACGCTCTTGCCGGCGACGACCCGCGCCACCTCGCGCAAATCTTCGATGCGGCCGTTGGTACAGGACCCGATGAAGACCCGGTCGACGGCGATGTCGGTAATCCGGGTGCCGGGCTTCAGGCCCATATAGGTCAGGGCACGCTCCTTCGACGCCCGCTTGCCCTCGTCGTCGATCGCGGCCGGATCGGGCACGATGCCGTTCACGGAGACGACGTCCTCCGGGCTCGTGCCCCAGGTCACGAGCGGCGCGAGATTCGCCGCATCGATCCGGATCTCGGTGTCGAACACCGCGCCTTCGTCGGAAGGAAGGGTCTCCCAATATCGGACGGCACTGTCCCAGGCATATCCCGTCGGAGATTTCGGGCGGCCTTTCAGATAGGCGAAGGTGGTCGCGTCGGGGGCCACCATCCCGGCCCGGGCCCCGCCCTCGATCGACATGTTGCAGAGGGTCATCCGGCCCTCCATCGAGAGAGCACGGACCGCCTCGCCTGCGAATTCAATGACGTGACCGGTCCCCCCGGCCGTCCCGATCTCGCCGATGATTCCGAGCGCGATGTCCTTCGCCGTCACGCCCGGCCTGAGGTCGCCGTGGACCGTCACCCGCATGTTGCGGGCCTTTTTCTGGATCAGCGTCTGGGTCGCGAGCACATGCTCGACCTCCGACGTCCCGATCCCGTGCGCCAGCGCCCCGAAGGCGCCGTGGGTCGAGGTGTGGCTGTCGCCGCAAACGATCGTCATGCCCGGGAGCGTGAAGCCCTGTTCGGGGCCGATGATGTGGACGATGCCCTGGCGCTGGTCGAGTTCGTCGAAATACTCGATGCCGAAATCGCGCGTATTGGCCGCGAGCGTCTCGACCTGGATGCGAGCCTCCTCATCCGCGATGCCGCCGCGGCGGTCGGTGGTCGGCACGTTGTGGTCGACGACGGCCAGCGTCTTGCCGGGGGCCCTGACGACCCGGCCGGCCACCCGCAATCCTTCGAAGGCCTGCGGGCTCGTGACCTCGTGCACGAGGTGGCGGTCGATATAGATGAGGCAGGTCCCGTCCTCGCCGCGATCGATGACGTGGTCATCCCAGATCTTGTCGTAGAGGGTGCGGGGGGCGGACATGGGTCTCGTCATCCTGTGCGGAGTCGCGGAGATGCTCCGATGAGAGTGTCTCTAATACCGCGACCGAGCTTTCGGAAGGGCCCGCGGTCGCCGCAGCCTCCATCCGGATCGGCTCCGACCCGGGGACTTGCACGACGCGAAAAGGCGCGGCCCGTCGGCGCCACGCCTTGCAACACGCCTTCTTACGAATGGCACGGTCGAACCAGCCCCCCTGGAGGCCTGTCCCGAGGCGCCGGATCGGAGCGACCCGCTACGGGTTGCCTTCGTCGAGGTCGTCGTCGGTCGGGGTCGCCGTGTCGAGGATGCGGTCAGCCAGAAGACCTGCATTCTGGCGGATGGCGGCTTCGATCTTGGCCGCGATCTCGGGATTGTCGCGCAGGAGCGATTTCGCGTTCTCACGCCCCTGGCCGAGCCTCTGGCTGTCGAAGGAGAACCAGGCGCCCGACTTCTCCACGATGCCGGCCTTGACGCCGAGATCGACGAGTTCGCCGACCTTCGAAATGCCCTCGCCGAACATGATGTCGAACTCGACCTGCTTGAAGGGCGGCGCGACCTTGTTCTTGACGACCTTGACCCGGACCTGGTTGCCGATCGCCTCGTCCCGGTCCTTCAGGGTCGAGATCCGGCGAATGTCGAGCCGGACGGAGGCATAGAATTTCAGCGCGTTGCCGCCGGTCGTCGTTTCGGGCGAGCCGTACATCACGCCGATCTTCATCCGGATCTGGTTGATGAAAATCACCATCGCCTTCGACTTCGAGATCGAGGCGGTGAGCTTGCGGAGGGCCTGGCTCATCAGCCGCGCCTGTGCGCCGGGCTGCACGTCGCCCATCTCGCCCTCGATCTCCGCCCGGGGCGTCAACGCGGCGACCGAATCGACCACCAGCACGTCGATCGCCCCCGACCGCACCAGCGTGTCGCAAATCTCCAGCGCCTGCTCGCCCGTATCGGGCTGCGAGATGAGGAGGTCGTCGAGCTTTACGCCGAGCTTTCGGGCGTAGACGGGATCCAGCGCGTGCTCGGCGTCGACGAAGGCGCAGACGCCGCCCTTCTTCTGCGCTTCGGCGACGGTGTGGAGAGCGAGCGTCGTCTTGCCCGAGGATTCTGGCCCGTAGATCTCGATCACGCGGCCGCGCGGCAACCCGCCGACGCCGAGCGCGATGTCCAGGCCGAGCGAGCCCGAGGAGATCGATTCGACCTCGGCGATCTTCTCGTTCTTGCCGAGTCGCATGATCGAGCCCTTCCCGAAGGAGCGCTCGATCTGCGACAGCGCCGCGTCCAGCGCCTTGGTCTTGTCCATGGAGGGTGTCTCGATCAGGCGCAGGGCAGAGGCCATGGCGGGCGATCCTTATGGCAGTGGGAGGAGCCGGACTCAAACGCGTCCGGTCCTCGTGAATGTACATGGTTTGTTCTCATCCGCAACAACTTCTTTGGCCCACGCCGCGCCGTATACAGGACAACTTGACCGCGCCGGTTGCAGCCTGCCGGGCCGGGCCGGGCCGGGCCGGGACGAGACCGGCGTCGCGGCTCCGCGAGCGCTCACGTACGTCTGATCGACGGCTCGGGCCTGCGGCCTTGAGGGGATGTGACAGCGGGTCTATTCGGGACGGGGGATCGCGTGTCAAAGGGAGAGGTTGCGGGCGTGCAGGTGACAACAGGGGATCAACCGTCGGCCGTCTCGCCGGCTTCGAAGGCGGCTCGGACGCGCGACGCGCTGACCACGCCTGCCTCACGCAGGCCGATCGTCGTGGTTCTCGGCATGCATCGCAGCGGCACGTCGCTTTGCGCCCATCTGCTCAGCGCCCTCGGCGTCGACATGGCGGATGACGTGGGCCGCGCCCGCGGGAACGAGGACGGTCATTGGGAGCGCTGGGAAATCGTGTCCCAGCACAATCGGATCCTGGACCTGCTCAATCGACCGATGGGTGGCGTCGGCGATTACTCCCCCCTCCATGATCTACCTCTCCCGAGCGGCTGGTGGGCCAATCCGGAGGTGCGAAAGATCCGGTCCGAAGTGGAGGCCTACCTGCAATCCAGGATGCATCCGGCCGAACCGTTCGGTTTCAAGGACCCCCGAGCTGTCCGGCTGCTTGCGACATGGGGAGAAATCTTCAACAATCTCTCCCTCACCCCGAAATATGTGTTCTGTGTTCGTAATCCGGCCAACGTTGCCGCGTCGCTCCGGTCACGCGACGATATCCCGCTCCGTTCGGGCGAATACCGGTGGCTCGTCTACAATGCCGATTTCTTCGCCCGGGCGAAAGATGACGTCTTCGTGCTCGATTACGATGACTGGTTCACGGACGGGGAGGGGACGCTCAGGCGACTGCTTGCATTCCTGCGGCCCTTGAACCTCGTCCACGACGGCAGTGCGGATATCCTCGACATCGTCGACGCGCAGCTGAACCGTGAGGGCGCGAAAGGCCGACCTTCGGCACAGCGGATCGTGCAGTATTTCTATGAGCTGATCAAAGAAGACCTGTCGGATCCTGGCGTCCGGGCGAAGCTCGACGTCTTCATCGAGCAGTTCAACATCTTTCAGCGTGTCGCTCCCTTCGAGCTCCCGCTGACGCGGCTGCACGGATCCATCTTCGAAAAAACGGCCGAACTCGAAGCCGCGAGGGACGCGTCTCGCCAGCTCGAGCATCGCGTCTCGGGCCGGGAACAGGCGGAGGCTGACCTTCGAAGCGAGCTCGAGGCGTCGCGGCGTGCCGAAGAGACTGCGCGCGAGGAGGCCGCAAATCGCGCGGCCGAATTGCAGCAGGTCGGGGAGGAGCTCCGGGCGCTGGAGCATTCCGAACACGCATTGCGCACCGAACTGGATGGCGCACGGCAGGACGCTCGGCGTCGTGCCGAAGAAGCGGCTGCCCTGGTGGCAGGGCAGCGCCTTCTCCAGGATCGCGTGGCCGCGCTGACCGAGGCCGAGACCCGGCTCAGGGCCGACCTCGGCCAAGCGGAGGAGAAGGCGGCTGCTCTCGAGGCTGGGCAGAACCGGCATCTGGACGACCCGGTGGTCGAACTCGACCATGCGGAAGCCCGCTCCAGGGCCGACCTGGGCCAAGCGGAGGAGAAGGCGGCTGCTCTCGAGGCTGGGCAGAACCGCCATCTGGAAGACCGGGTAGCCGAACTCGAGCGTGCGGAAGCCCGTCTCCAGGCCGATCTCGCCGCAGCCGAAAACCAGCTCGCCTTCGCGGCGGAGGACAGGGTCCGGCTCGCGCGAGAGCTGCGCGAATTGGAGGTTCGGGCGGCACGCCCGCCGGACAGGCCGCCGGTTTCACCGGCGCAGATCATCCCTCAGGACCCGGCTCCCCGCCCTCTCGAGACGGAGCGGGAGAACCTTGAGAGGATCACGGCGATACTGACCCGACAACGCGAACTCATCCAGTCGCTTCGACGCGATATCCTGAGACGCGACACCAGCCTTCTCGAGCTCCGCGCTCAGGGCCGTCGCGACAGGGAGACGACATCCGGGCCCTTGCGGCGTCTCGGGGCGAGGCTGTCCGGCCGAAGAGACGCCCAGGAGCCCTCGGACCCGGCGGGCGACCATCCCCTGGCTCCGTTTTTCGACGAGGCCTACTATCTCGAATCCAACCCCGACGTCCGGGCCGCCGGCGTGCCTGCGCTCGCGCATTACCTGGAACAGGGAGAGGCGGAGGGCCGCAGGCCCATCCCGTCCTTCGATCCCGCCTTCTATCTCGACCACAACGAGGACGTCCGGACATCCGGGCAGGGCGCCTTCTCGCATTTCATCGATCACGGCATCGCCGAAGGCCGACCCGGCGACAGGTCCGAGGTCGACACGGTAGGGTCTTTGCTGCCGCCCAGGTCATAGGCGCGGCCCTAGGCCCGCCTCGGGTCCATCGCGGCGGCGGGCGTTGATCGTCGCACCGGCCTGACCTCGCTTCACCCCTTCCAGTTCTTGAGGGCTCCGAAGGGGTTCTTCGACAGGTCGGGAGGCGGAGGGTTGAGGATCGGCTCGACCTGGGCGCAGGCATCCGCGAGCGAGAAGGCGGATCCGTTCGGCAGCTTGCCCCCGGCGGCATCCTTGTGGCCTCCGCCGCGGAACTTGCGCGCGCCGTCGAGCGCGGTCTCGTTCGTGGACCGGAACGAGAGGGAGCCGGTCCGCTGGACATTCACGACCCGGGTCGCCCCGCCCGCGTCCATGATCGCGTCGGAGACACGCTGGAACGTGCCGGCATCCAGCCCGAAGGAGAGGAGCGTGCCGTCGGAGAGCGGGCGGAACAGCTCGCGTGAGCGGGCGAGAACGGGCGCGATCCGCATGCGGGTCGTGAGGCTGCGGTCGTCCCCCGGATCGTCGCTGAGGAACGCGTCGAGGATCTCTGTCCGGAGCGCGCCGACCTCGCGTTCGATCCGGGCCGGCGGCAGCCCCTGCTGCAGCAGACGGGCCACGCCCAGGAGCAGGGCGCCGACGAAACGATCGTGCCAGGGATGGCCGATCGGCACGAGGTTCGAGACATTGTCCCAGAAGACCTCGTCCAGCGCGAGGCCGCCGATGAAGGTCGGGAGCGTCTTCTGCCAGAGGTCGACGGCGTCGATCGACGCGACCAGGGTCTCGATCTGACCCTGGACTTCGGGGGAGGGGTCCCGCGCCGCGTAGAGGGCTCGGTTCTCGTAGGCCATCCGGGTCGCGCAGCGGCTGCCGTCGATCAGGACCACGGTGCCGGGATCGTCGAATGCGAAGGTCCGAAGGCTGCCCTCCTCGGATGCGGGCAGCGCGTGATGCTCGCGCAGGCGGTCGACCGAGGAGACGTGGTGATCGAGCACCACGAGGCGATGCCGGACGCCTTCGTCACGCCGCCGATTCAGGGCCGCGAAGCTCTGGATGAATTTGACGGCCACGTCTTCGAGACCGAGATCGGTGAGGATCAGCATCTCGGACTCGGCGGTCTTGCCGAGACGCTTCAGCTCCTCGTCGACGACCGGCCCGACATCCGCGTAGCGCGGCACATGGACGATGCGGCCGACCTCGACATAGGCGCCGACCACGGTGGCGGCGCCGTAGCCGTCGAGATCGTGATGCGTGATCTGGGTGACGTTCAACCGACGATCCTCAAGGTCAAAGGCCGCACGGGCGAGCGCGGCGGTCGCAAGATCCGTCCCTCGCGTCCCGCACCGCGAGCAGACGGGAGCAGGAGCGGTTCTTGAGCCGTTCGGACCACGGGCGGAGTGGACCTCCTATTCCGTTCGTCTGGCGAGGATCAAGCGATCCACGGCCCGCGCCCAGCCATCCGCGTCATTCGCATCCGTCACGGCGCTCGCCCGGGCCTTCACCTCCGCCGACGCGTTGCCCATCGCGATCGAGAATCCGGCGACGTCGAACATCGGCAGGTCGTTCGCCATGTCGCCCAGAACGGCGACCTCGGACGGATCCACGCCGGCATGGCGGGCGATCAGACGGACGGCATTGCCCTTGTTCGCCGCCTGGTTGGTCACGTCGAGATAATAGGATTGCGATCGCTTCGCGCTCGCGGTCTGGCCCAGGAGAGCCTGCAACTCCGCCTCGACAGCGGCGAGACGCGGGGCATCATCCGTGACGCCCGTGATCTTGCCCGCCTGGGCGATATAGGGCTCGAAACTCTCCACGACCCGCTCGTCGAACCGCACGGTCATGCGCTCGTGCGGAACATGGGATCCGGTCGGGTTCACGACGAGCCATTCGGTCTCGGTGAAGAGCCAGGCGTCGATTCCGTGCCGGACGAGGAGGTCGAGAGCCGTGCGGGCGGCGTCTGCCGGCACGAGGTGGCTTTCGAGCAAGGTTCCGTCGCGCCGCACGACCGTTCCACCATTGAAGCCTGCCGTGAAGGCGAGCCCGAGTTCGTCCGCGATCCACGCAATGCCCCGGGGTGGACGGGCGCTGACGATGGCAAGCGGGATGCCGGCTGATCTCAGGCGGTTCGCGGCCGCGACCGTGCTCGGCGCAAGGGACTTGTCCGGTTGCACCAGCGTACCGTCCACATCCGACACGACGAGACGGATCATCGAAAGTTTCCCGCAGGAGATTGTCGGAGCGACGCCGATTCGGCGTAGCGAAAGCGGCGGTACGGCTCGGATTTACCGCGCCACGATGGCCTCAGCTACGTCCGAAACGCGACGATTTCGCTGGCACTCCCTGAATCCGAGTGCTAGTGAGGGGTCAGTTGCGAGGGTGTCGATGACGCCCGGGCTGGCTCGGAGCCCGCCTCCGCCGTTCCTGGCGCCGCACACCGAACCGGAGACTCCCATGCAATTTCGTCCGCTGCACGACCGCGTCGTGGTCCGTCGTATCGAAGGTGAAGCCAAGACCAAGGGCGGCATCATCATTCCGGACAATGCCAAGGAAAAGCCGCAAGAGGGCGAGATCGTCGCCGTCGGACCGGGCGCCCGCGACGAAAGCGGAAAGATCAACGCGCTCGACGTCAAGGCTGGCGACCGCATCCTGTTCGGCAAGTGGTCCGGCACCGAGGTGAAGATCGACGGCGAGGATCTCCTCATCATGAAGGAGAGCGACATCCTCGGCATCATCGAGGGCCAGAAGATGGCGCTCGCGGCCTAACGCACGCACCGTAGGTCTTATCCGAGCTTCCGGCCGAGCGCCGGTTCTCGAAGAGCCGGCCCTGGCCTTGTCCAGGACATCATCAACCCAGATCTCGTGTCCGAGCCTCCGCCACTAGTCGCGACGGCTCGGCGAAGGTCTTATCTGCAGGTATTCACATGTCAGCCAAAGACGTACGCTTCTCCACCGACGCCCGGGACAAGATGCTTCGTGGCGTCGAACTGCTCGCCAACGCGGTCAAGGTCACCCTCGGCCCCAAGGGCCGCAACGTCGTGATCGAGAAGAGCTTCGGCGCTCCGCGCATCACCAAGGACGGCGTGACGGTCGCCAAGGAGATCGAGCTCTCCGACAAGTTCGAGAATATGGGCGCCCAGATGGTGCGCGAAGTCGCTTCGAAGTCGAGCGACCTGGCCGGCGACGGCACCACCACGGCGACGGTGCTCGCCGCCTCGATCGTCCGTGAGGGCGCGAAGTCGGTCGCGGCCGGCATGAACCCGATGGACCTGAAGCGCGGCATCGACCTCGCGGTCGCGGCCGTCGTCAAGGATATCGAAGCCCGGGCCAAGAAGGTCGCCTCCTCGGAGGAGATCGCGCAGGTCGGCACGATCTCGGCCAACGGCGACAAGGACATCGGCGACATGATCGCCAAGGCGATGGACAAGGTCGGCAAGGAAGGCGTGATCACGGTCGAGGAGGCCAAGACCGCCGAGACCGAGCTCGACGTCGTCGAGGGCATGCAGTTCGACCGCGGCTATCTCTCGCCTTACTTCATCACCAACGCCGAGAAGATGGTCGCCGAGCTGGAAGACCCCTACATCCTCATCCACGAGAAGAAGCTGTCGTCGCTCCAGGCGCTGCTTCCGGTCCTCGAGGCGGTGGTGCAGACCGGCAAGCCGCTCGTGATCGTGGCCGAGGACATCGAGGGCGAGGCCCTCGCGACGCTCGTCGTGAACAAGCTCCGCGGCGGCCTCAAGGTCGCGGCCGTGAAGGCTCCGGGCTTCGGCGATCGTCGCAAGGCGATGCTCGAGGACATCGCCGTCCTGACCGCCGGTCAGACCGTGTCGGAAGATCTCGGCATCAAGCTCGAGAACGTGACCCTCGAGATGCTCGGCCGCGCGAAGCGGGTCCGCATCGAGAAGGAAAACACCACGATCATCGACGGCGCCGGCGACAAGAGCGCGATCGAGGCCCGGGTTGGCCAGATCAAGGCGCAGATCGAGGAGACCACCTCGGACTACGACAAGGAGAAGCTGCAGGAGCGGCTCGCGAAGCTGGCCGGTGGCGTTGCCATCATCCGGGTCGGCGGCTCGACTGAGGTCGAGGTGAAGGAGAAGAAGGATCGTGTCGACGACGCCCTGCACGCGACCCGCGCAGCCGTCGAAGAAGGCATCGTTCCGGGCGGCGGCGTCGCGCTCCTGCTCGGCAAGGCGGCCGTCCAGAAGCTCCCGAAGAACGAGAATGCCGAGGTTCAGGCCGGCATCAACATCGTGCTGAAGGCCCTCGAGGCGCCGATCCGTCAGATCGCGCAGAATTCGGGTGTCGAAGGCTCGATCGTCGTCGGCCGGATCCTGGGTCAGTCCTCGCCGACCTATGGCTTCAACGCGCAGACGGAGGAGTATGTCGACATGCTCCAGGCCGGCATCGTCGATCCGGCGAAGGTCGTCCGCGCCGCGCTCCAGGGCGCGGCCTCGGTGGCCGGCCTCCTCGTCACGACGGAAGCCATGATCGCCGAAGCGCCGAAGAAAGAACCGGCCGGCGGCGGCATGCCGGGCGGCGGCGGAATGGGCGGCATGGGTGGCATGGGCGGCATGGACTTCTAACCGACGCCAGCTGAGGCTCGCCGACCAAGGGCTGCCCTCACGGGCAGCCCTTTTTCATGCAGGCCCGTGCTGGAGTGAAGCGGGCCTGTCTTGTTTCTCTCGCCACGGGCGACGCCGCGCCCCACCCGGACCGGAAAGCTGACCTTGGCCGCTGTCCTTGCTCCTCCGGTCATCATCCTGGTCCAGCCGCAACTGCCGGAGAATATCGGCATGGCGGCGCGCGGGATGGCGAATTTCGGACTGGGTGAGCTTCGCCTCGTCGTGCCGCGCGAGGGCTGGCCGAACGAGGAGGCGCGCGCCCCGGCTGTGAACGCGACCGCGATCCTCGACGATGCGCGCGCCTTTTCCTCGACCGCCGAGGCCGTCAGTGATCTCACCTGGGTCCTGGCGACCACGGCTCGGTCGCGCGGGCAGATGAAGCGGGTCCTGTCGCCGGAGGCGGCCTTCACGGATCTGGCTCGCCGGGCTGCCGCCGGACAGCGTACCGGGATCCTGTTCGGGCGCGAGCGGACCGGGCTCGAAAACGACGACATCTCGCTCGCGGACGCGATCCTCACCTATCCGGTCGATCCACGCTTCGCGTCGCTGAACCTCGCCGGCGCGGTTCTGATCGCCGCCTACGAATGGGCCCGGATCTCCGCAACCGCGACGGACTCGCCCGATCCGGCGCCGAGGGCCGAGCCGGCGTCACGCGAGGCCGTCGTCGGATTGTTCGACCATATCGAGAGCGAACTGGACGCCACCGGCTACTACCCGCCCGACAAGCGCTCGGTCATGACCCGGAACATGCGCGACATGTTCCACCGGATGAGCATGACGGCGCAGGATGTCAGCACTTGGCGCGGTGTCATCCGGGCGCTCGGGCGAGCGGCGAGACGAAAAGGCTAGGCGCGCGTTCGACTCAAAGCTGCTATGCGGGCGTCAGACTATTCATCGAGACTGACCAGGTCGCCCCAGCGATGCCCAGCCGTGCCGTTCAGACGATCCTTGCTGCCGTGGCCTGGGGCGCGGTCGTGCTCGGCGGAGCCCAGGCCGCGACTCCTCCGGCCCAGCCCAGGACGGGCCCGGGCAGCGCCGGCGATACGACGACCGAGGTGGTGAAGCGCGCGATCGGCCGCACCGGGGCTGCGACCTATGTCTATCATCTCGCAGCCGCCCCCGCGGAGCCCCGGTCGGTCGTGGTGCTCCTGCATGCCTGGGGCGCCGTGAACCCGGTCGTCTATGGCGGCTGGATCGACCAGCTCGCGAGGCGCGGCAATCTCGTTCTGTATCCTGGCTTCCAGACCGTCGGCCGAACCCGGCCGGTCGAGGCGACGGATCTGGCCGCGACCCTGATCCGCGATGCGCTCGCCGCGCTCGCCGACGATCCGCAGGCCCGGCCCGACAGCTCGCGGCTCTTCTATATCGGCCATTCCGCTGGCGCGGCCATCGGGCTGAACCTTGCGGCCACCGCTCAGGACCGGGGCCTCGCATCGCCCCGCCTCGTCTTCGCCGTGATGCCGGGCGGTATCGCGAGCGACGAGAAGTCCCGCGGCATCCAGCTGGCCGACCTCTCCCGGATCGATCCGGCCACGCTGATCACGACGATCGTCGGCGACCGCGAGTTCCAGGCGGCGGATCGGGCGTCTCGCCGGATTCTCCGCGAGACGACGAACGTGCCGGCCAGCCGCAAGCTGTTCATGCGCTCCTTCTCCGACGACCATGGTTTCCCGGCCCTGACCGCGACGCTGGCCTCGGCCGGTTCGGCCAAGGACGGCTACGATTCCTCCACGATCAAGCTTGCGCCCGAGCCGCCCATCGATCCGAAGGCGCCGCGCACGGCGCGTCCGAGATGGTCGGCCGATTCCGTGCTCACGGGCGAGCAGACGGTCCTGCTCGGCCAGCTGCAGCGAAACGTCACCGATACGCTCGATTATCTCGCCTATTGGCGTAGCTTCGACATCCTGGCCGCCGCGGCGGTCGGCGGAGGCGACCTGACCCTGCTCCGCTCCGACCCGAGCTTCCTCGACATGGGCCGCTGGACGGACAGCTGGCCCGTGAGGCGATTGATCGCGGAGACACCGAAGAGCGGCGAGACCGTTGCATCCGCGCCGCCGACCCGCGCCGTCGGACCGGCGCCGATCCAGAGCAAGCAGCCCGTCGTCCGTCGGCGCGAGACCCGGCAGGCTCGCTGACCGGACTCTCTGGGCTCGAAACAGGACGCGGGCACATCTTGGGAGTTGCGACGGCGCTCCCCACTTGCCGACCATGAATCGGATTTCTCGACGCGCCGTCCTGGCCGGACCGGCCCTCTCGGTGCTTGCCCCGGCGCTCGCCGGCCGTGCCGCCGCAGGCACTGACGTCGATGTCGTCGTGATCGGGGGCGGCGCGGCCGGATTGGCGGCCGCGAAACACCTTCTCTCTCTTGGCCGCAGCGTGATCGTGTTGGAGGCTCGGGACCGCCTCGGCGGGCGGGTCCATACCGATCTGCGTCTCGGCCAGCCCTTCGAGGCCGGTGCGCGCTACATTCATTGGGCCGAGCGCAATCCCTGGCGCCGGCTTGCGGCGGAACTGGGGCTCGAAACCCGGGGTGACGAAAGCGGCAGCCCGGGCGGCTTCGCGGTGCTTGACGAGGGGCGGCCGCTCTCGGCCGACGAGCGCTCCAGCCGGCGGCAGGCTTTTACCCGACTGAACGATGTGCTGGAGCGGGGGATCACCGGACCTGACCGGTCGATCGCGGAGATCGCCGGTCCGGCCGACACCGACGCGCGGGGGGCCGCTGCCGGGCTGACCCTGCTCTCGCTCGGCGAAGAACCCGAACGCGTCTCCGGGGCCGATTACGGTCAGCTCTGGTCCGGCGACGATCTCGAGGTCCCGGGCGGCTACGGCACCCTGCTCCTGCGCTACGGGGCCGGCCTTCCGGTCCGGCTGAACGAGCCCGCCCGTCTGATCGACTGGTCTGGTCCGGGCGTCAGCGTCGCCACGCCGAGTGGAACCGTGCGCGCGAGATCCGCCATCGTCACGGTCTCGGTCGGGATGTTGCGCTCCGGCTCGCTCCGCTTCCGGCCGGCCTTGCCCGGGACGACGCTGACGGCTCTCGATGGTCTCGGGATGGGGGCCTATACCAAGATCGCGTTGCGGCTGGCCCAACCTGCCGCCGGAGATCTTCCCGAAGTCCTGGACCTCGGCGGCGGGAGCGGTCTGATCAATTTCGACGTGCGAGCCGGCGGGCCTGATCTCGTCGTGGCTCATCTCGGCGGCGACGCCGCCCGTCGGCTCTGCGAGGCGGGCGAGCGGGAGGCCGTCGCCCATGCGAGCGAGCGGTTGGGCGTGGTCTATGGGGCCGAGATGGCGCGCGGGGTGACGGGCGGCGTGCTCGCGGGCTGGTGGGCCGACCCCTTCGCCCAAGGTTCCTACTCGATCGCACGGCCCGGAGGGGCCGGGGCCCGGCTCGCTCTCAGGCAGCCGATCGGCGAGAGGCTGTGGCTCGCGGGCGAGGCCAGCGCGGCGGGAGGGGCCATGACCGCCGGGGGCGCTACGCTCGAGGGCTTTCGCGCGGCGGACGAGGTGCATCGCGCGCTGGGCGTCGGGTGAGCCCGACGAGCCTCCTCGCGCTCGCGGTCGCGATCCTGGCCGAAGTGGCGGCGACCACCGCCCTCAAGGCCTCCGACGGCTTGACCCGTCTCTGGCCGACGATCGCGACGATCGTCGGATATGCGCTCGCCTTTTGGATGATGTCGCTCGCGATGCGAAGCGTGCCGGTCGGGGTCATCTACGCGATCTGGTCGGGGGTCGGCATCGTATTGATCTCGCTCGTCGGCTGGCTCGCCTTCGGAGAGAGGCTCGACGGGCCGGCGCTTGCCGGAATCGGCCTGATCGTCGCCGGGGTGCTCGTCATCAACCTCCTGTCCGGGTCCGTGCGGCATTGAGCCCCCAGGGCGGTTTCGCTTAAGGCTCGTTTACCCGACACGTGCAGGATCGCCACTTCCCTTGGTGGCGTGTCTGCTGATGCTGATCGACCTTCTCGCCGGAACCGTCCGGCCTCCGGCGCCGATGCCCGTGACCCGGCCGACGATCCTGCTCATCGACTCCGGTCTCGGCGGCCTCACCGTGCTGCGCGAGGTCGCCCGCGCGCGGCCGGACGCGAATGTGGTCTACGCAGCAGACGATGCCGCCTTCCCCTATGGGGATTGGTCGGAGGGCCCGCTCACCACCCGTGTCGTCGCGGTCGTCGAGGGGCTGCTGCGGCAGCACCGGCCAGACCTCGTCGTCATCGCCTGCAACACGATCTCGACCCTGGTTTTGCCGGTGCTTCGATCCCGTTTCAACGTGCCCTTCGTCGGAACCGTCCCGGCCGTGAAGCCGGCCGTGGCCTTGTCCCGCACCGGGAGGATCGCCGTGCTGGCGACCCCCGGCACCGTCCGGCGCGACTACACGCGCGGCCTCGTCGCGGCCTATGCGGGCTCGTGCCAGGTGGATCTCGTCGGCTCGACGCGGCTGGCGGCCTTGGCCGAAGCCGAATTCGCGGGCGAGCCCGCGCCGGACAGCGTCATCCGGGCCGAGATCGCGCCCTGTTTCCGGGACGGGGAGGGACGTCGCACCGATGTCGTGGTGCTCGCCTGCACGCATTACCCGCTTTTGCTGGAGCGGCTGCGGGCGGTCGCGCCCTGGCCGGTGACCTGGATCGATCCCGCTCCGGCGATCGCGAGGCGCGTCACGGCGATCCTGGGCGAAGCACCGCCCGACGCCTCGTTGTCCCGGCAGGACGGTCCGAGCACGATGCTGCTCTTCACCGGTCCCGGCAACCTGACCCCGGCGCTGCGGCACGCGCTGGCCGCCCGCGGCCTCGACGAGACGCGGACCGGCATCCATCCCCTGGCCGAACCCGTTCCGCATTGAGCTCTGCGCCCGCGGGGCGGGCGGCCTCGACCTTGACCTGAGGTCGTGGCGCGTCTAGGGAGCCGGTGAGACACGCGGCCCGACGGCCGCGTGTCTCGTTTCACGCACCCGTGAGCCGGCTTCGAAGCCCGGCTCTGTCGCCCCCCGGTCCAGGCCGGACGGGAGAGGAGGGCGCGTTCCTCGCCATCCGGCGATCATGAGGGACAGCGAATGACGAAGAGAGTCACGGCGAAGCACAAGCTCGACCGCCGTATGGGCCAGAATATCTGGGGCCGCCCGAAGAGCCCCGTCAATCGCCGCGAATACGGCCCCGGCCAGCATGGCCAGCGCCGCAAGGGCAAGATGTCCGACTTCGGCACGCAGCTGCGTGCCAAGCAGAAGCTCAAGGGCTATTACGCCTCGATCACCGAAAAGCAGTTCCGCCGCTACTACGGCGAGGCGATCCGGATGAAGGGCGACTCGAGCGAGAACCTTGTCGGTCTGCTGGAGCGCCGCCTCGACGCCGTGATCTACCGCTCGAAATTCGTGCCGACCCCCTTCGCGGCGCGCCAGTTCGTCAACCACGGCCACATCAAGGTGAATGGTCGGCGCGTGAACATTCCGAGCTTCCTCGTGAAGCCGGGCGACGCGATCGAGCTGAAGGACAGCTCGAAGCAGCTCGAGATCGTCGTGGTCGCGAGCCAGCTCGCCGAGCGCGACGTGCCGGATTACATCGAGGTGGACCACGCCAAGATGACGGCCCGGATGACCCGCATCCCGACGCTGAGCGAGGTGCCCTATCCGGTCCAGATGGAACCGAACCTCGTCATCGAGTTCTACTCGCGCTAATTCGAAGGGCCGCCTCCGGCGGCTCTGCTACGCTCAGAAGGCGTTGCGCTCCCGCGCAGCGCCTTTTTCTATGGGTTCGAGCTTGGGCCATCTTCCGGCGATCGACGCGGGATCCGACCGATATTCGCCGGATCGGTCGAGATCGCGATCAACGACAAGCCGTTCTGGCCTTCCGGATCGAGCGTCGGACGGGCAGGCCTTAGCGGCCAGCCCGCTGCCACTTCGCGTCCTTCTCGGAGGAGCGCCGGCTCGTGACCACCTTGAGGTGGCCCACATCGTCGCCGTCCGCCAAGACGGTCAGGGTGGCGCCGCCTTTCCCCGTGAAGATGAAGCGGCAGGTGGCAGCGCCCGTTCCGGAACAGGAGACCGTCTCCGGATAAGCGTTGCAGACATCCTGCCGGCCTGCGCTGCAGCGTGCGTCGTCCCGGTTTCCGGACGGGACGGGCTGGAAGCCCTTGGCGATCAGTGTGCCGCGGGCCGAGGCGTAGAGCATGCCCTCGCGCAATGCCGGAACCGGTTCCGCCGCGACATTGCCGGTCCAGGCGAAAAGCCCGAAGAGGCCGCCCAGCACGGCGCGCCTGAGGGCGGGTTTGCGGAGCAAGTGTTGTGTGTCCATCGACATGGCTTTCATGCTCGTCCTGTGGCGCCCGGTGAGCGCCGGAATGTGTCAGTCCCCGCCGTCTCCGCTGGACGACCAATCGAGCACGGATCCGTCGCCGGCATCCCTCGACGCCTTGGCGCGTCGGGCCGTCTCGTCGTCCTCCCGGTGGCTCTCCCGGATCTCGGCAAACCACGCGCGGCCCTGCTCGAGGATCTTCTCGTCGAGCGCGGCGGGATTGCCCGGATCAGCGCGGTCCCTTGCCATGTGGGCCATCCTCGGTGCTCGGGAGACCCTAGCCCGGAAGGGTGATGGAAGGCTTACCGGGCGGAGCTGGCGCAAGGTGTCCGAGGGCCGTCACGTCCCGGGACCGACGAGGACAGCACCCGCCCTAGTGGTGGGTGCTCGACGTCTCGGCCGGTGACCGGTCCCTCGGCCGCGGCGCCCGGAGGCTCACATTCCGGCCCAGCGCTTCGGGCCGGGGGAGGCGGCCATGGGCCGTCTTGATCGCCCCGAGATTGGCCAGGATGTCGGGCGGGAAGGGGCAGACTCGGCGGTCCGTCATGCCGACATGGAGGAAGAGCTTCTCGCAACTCGCAGCCACCCAGCCCTCATGATGCTGGCGGATTTCGAGATAGGCATGGATGCGCTTCTCGTCGTGATCGATGAGCTGCATCGTCACGCGCACCTCGTCGTCGAGCGAGAGCTCGCGCCGGTAGAGCGTGTGGATCTCGGCCGTGAAGTAGGAGCAGCCCCGGCTGTCCAGGTAATCCGGCCCGAGCCCCGCGACCGCCAGCGCCTCGTCGATCGCCCGGTCGAAGAGCACGAGGTAATAGGCCATGTTCATGTGGCCGTTATAGTCGATCCAGCCGGGCTCGACCCGCATCGTCGACGAGACGAACGGCGCGAAGACGAAGACCGGCGGACCTGCTCCCTCGCTCACCTGGCGTCTCCCCGTTGCGGTTGCCCATAAGGCACAAAGCGGGCGCTCGCGCCAAGGGTCGGCAGTATCAAGGTTATCTTGGCTAGAGGGGGAGCGCCCATGTTGCGGCCGTGCCACGTCTGCTATGGTTCGCCGCGATAGAACCCGCCCTCTCGGGTTCCGATGCGGGTCACCCGATGTCCGTTCTCTCCGCCGTGAAACCGTCTCTCGCCGCCACCATGAGCGGGTCTCGACGCCCCGACGCGGATACGATCGCCCGCCTGACCTTGGCGCTGACGCGGCGCTACGGAAACCGGGTCGTGACGAGCCGCGCCGTTCGGGAGCAGCACGGTCACACGACGACCTGGCTTCCGAATCAGCCACCGGACCTCGTGGTCCTGCCGCAGACGACGGAGGAGGTGGCCGAGATCGTCCGCCTCTGCGCGGCCGAGCGGGTGCCCGTCATCCCCTTCGGCACGGGAACGTCGCTGGAGGGTCACCTCAATGCGCCGTTCGGCGGCGTCTCGGTCGACACCAGCCTGATGAAGCGGGTCATCGCCGTGCATCAGGAGGATCTCGACTGCGTGGTCGAGCCCGGCGTCACCCGGAAGGAGCTGAACGAGCACCTGCGTGCGACGGGCCTCTTCTTCCCGATCGACCCCGGCGCCGATGCCTCGATCGGCGGCATGGCCGCGACCCGGGCTTCGGGCACCAATGCCGTCCGCTACGGCACGATGAAGGACAACGTGCTGGCCCTCACCGTCGTGACGCCGGCGGGCGAGATCGTCCGGACCGGAAGCCGCGCCCGCAAGAGCTCGGCCGGCTACGATCTCACCCGCCTCTTCGTCGGCTCGGAGGGCACGCTCGGCATCGTGACCGAGATCACCTTGAAGCTTCACGGAATTCCCGAGGCGATCTCGGCCGGCATCTGCTCCTTTTCGTCGCTCAAGGAGGCCTGCGACGCGGTCATCACGACGATCCAGTCCGGCCTGCCGGTGGCCCGGATCGAACTCCTGGACGAGGTCCAGATTCGGGCCGTGAACGCCTATTCCAAGCTGACGCTGCCTGAGACGCCACTGCTCCTCTTCGAGTTCCACGGCACCGATGCCGGCGTTCGCGAACAGGCCGAGCGGTTCGGCGAGATCGCCGTCGAATATGGCGGCACCGGCTTCGAATGGACCACCAAGGCCGAGGACCGGACCCGCCTGTGGCAGGCCCGGCACGACGCCTATTGGGCTTCTCTCGGGCTCCGGCCCGGGGCGCGCGGCGTCGCGAGCGACGTCTGCGTGCCGATCTCGCGCCTGGCAGAATGCCTGGCCGAGACCAAGGCCGATATCGAGCGGACCGGGCTGATCGCGCCGATCGCAGGTCATGTCGGGGACGGCAATTTCCACGTCATGCCGCTCGTCGCGATGGACGATCCCGCCGAGGTTGAGCTTGCGGAAGGCTTCATGCACCGGCTCGTCGAGCGAGCCATGCTGATGGGCGGCACCTGCACGGGCGAGCACGGCGTCGGGCAGGGCAAGATGAAATATCTCGAGGCCGAGCATGGCGGACCCGCCCTCGAATTCATGCGGCTCCTGAAGCGCTCGATCGATCCGGACAACATCATGAATCCCGGCAAGATCGTCGCCTGAGCGGCGCGGAGATCCGGGACCGGAGAGACCACCGCCTTTGCGCGATATCCTGACGATCCTGGCCGGGCTCCTGATCCTCGTGCTGGTGGCCGTGCTGGCCGTGCCTCCCCTCGTCGACTGGCCCGCGCATCGCGCGCTCGTCGATGGGGCGATCGCCCGGGCCGTGGGCCAGGAGGTCCGGACGGCGGGCGCGCTCGACATCCGGCTTTTGCCGGTCCCGCGCATCCGGATCCATCGACTCCGGATCGGCTCGGATGGGCCGGGGGACGCCACGCTCGACGCCTCGTATGTCAAGGCCGAGATCGCCCTGACGCCGCTCCTCGCCGGCGAGGTCCGGTTCCTGGATACGCGGATCGGGCGAGCCGAGTTCAAGCTCCCGACCGGCGCGCGCGGAGATTGGCGCGTGCCCCGCAGGCTCTTCTCGGGGGTCGAGGAGCGCCGGGCCTGGGCCTTCGAGAACCTCGCCGTCCAGCAATTCCTCCTGACCACCTTCGACCCGGAGAGCGGCCGTACCGACCAGGCTTATGCCGAAGGCGTGCGGATCCAGGCGACCTCGCTTGCAGGTCCATGGCGGCTCGAAGGAACCTCGGAGGCCATTCCGTTCGAGCTGACGCTGGGCGAGGTCGCGGCGGACGCCTCCGCGCCGCTGAAGCTGCGGGGCGGTGGCGGCACCCTGCCGCGTTTCGACGTGGACGGTCGGCTCGAACTCGTTCCCGGCGCCGCCGACGCGCTGATTCCCCGGTTTGCCGGCACCGGGCGAATCACCTCGCCATCGTCGCCTCCGCCCGTTCCTGGAACACCCCGGCTCGCCGTGCAGGCGCAGGCTGTCCTGAAGGCCGCCGGCCGGATGGTCGAATTCGACAACGTGACCGTCGAGGCAGGGGAGGGCGCAGCCGCCTTCCGGGCGAGCGGGACGGGCAGCTACCGGGTCGACGAACCCCGGCTCACGCTGGCACTCGGTGGTCGAAGGTTCGATCTCGCCGCCTTCGGCGCGACATACGGGACCGCGCCCGCCACCGGCTTCACCGAATGGCGGCTCGGGTCGGCAGCCTTGCCGCTCGATCTGTCGCTCAGGCTCGACAGCGTCGCGGTCGGCGGCGACGAGGAGCTGCAGAAACTCGCGCTCCGGGCCGTCGCCGAGGGCGATCGGGTAACGATCCCGAACCTCGAGACGGCCGGGCCAGGACGATCGACTCTCCAGGCCTCCGGCGAATTCACCCTGGGATTGGCGCCGAGCGGAAGCGGCAGCGTCGCCATCCGGGCGGAGGACAGCAACCGTTTCGGTCGCTTCCTCAGCGGACTCGGCCTCGGTGCCCTCACGGCTCTGCTCGACGGCCCAGCCCTCCAGGCCTCCGCCGACGTGACCTTGGCTGATCCGGTGCTGTCGCTCCGCAATCTTCGGCTGTCTCTTGGCGAGACGACGATTTCGGGAACTGTTCGGCACAGCGCGGCAGAGGTCGGTGGCCGGGCGCGGATCGACGGGCAACTCGCCCTGTCGGGCCTCGACGTCGCGGCGCTGCCGGACGGAGCGCTCGTCTTCGATGCCGCCCGGGACCTGGATCTCGGCCTCACGCTGGATGCCCGCAACGTGGCCTATGGCACAGCCCGGGGCGGCCACATCTCCGGCCGGATCGCGACCGAGGGGTCGTCGATCCTGGTCGAGGGCCTGGACGTCCGTGGCCTGGCCGGGGCGGAAGCACAGCTGTCCGGCCGGATTTCGCCGGACGGGTCGGGCCGCATCGAGGGCCGGCTCAAGGCCCCGCACGCTGCCCCGCTCGTGGACCTGTTCGGGCGAGCCTGGCTCGGAGGTCTGGTGCGGCTCCTCCCTGAGGCGGTGCGGGATGGCGCCGTCGATCTCGGGGTCGCGGCGGAGCGGGCGATCCTGGCCGGCTCTCCCACGCCGGCCTTGCGGACACGGCTGGACGGCCGGATGGCCGGGGGACCTTTTGCGGCCGAAACCCTCTCGGCGGGCGGTCTCGTCCGCGAGATCCGGGTGCGGGCGTCGGCCGATCGTGACGAGAGCTGGTTCGGCCGCCCGAAATCCGAAGGTCCGGCCCGCCGGGCGAGCCTCGATCTGTCCGGGCGCCGCGCCGACGATGGGCGGCTCGCGCTCGCGCTGACCGGAGACGTCGCGGGACTGCGCCTTGCCTCGGCGGAGCCTGTTCGGCTCGGTCCCGATGACGACACCATCGAGGCCGGCTCGGGCGAGGTCAGTGCCGACGATGCCTCGCGTTTCCTCGCCCTGCTCGGCCTCTCCGTGCGGAGTTCCGTCCCGCTTGCGCTGAGGGCCACGCTCGCCGGGACGGGACCACCACGGGTCACGCTTCGGGGTCGCGTCGCCGGCGAGACGCTGGAGGCCGAGCTCTCCGGCACATCTCTCGCCGAGATCGGCGGCCGCGCGACGATGTCGCGGCTGTCGCTCCCCTGGCTCGCATCGGCCTTGGCCCTGAACCTTCCGTCGCCCGGGCCGTCATCGGGCATTCTCTGGTCCGGCACCCGGTTCGGCCCGAGCGCCGAGCTTCCCGTCGGAGGGGCGCTGGCGATCGAGGCCGCCACGCTCGAGGGGCCGGGAGGCCTGATCGGTCGGAACGCGCGCTTCCAGCTCGCGACGCGGCCCGACGGGGTCGCGCTGTCCGGGATCGACCTCGTCTTTGCGGGCGGACGGCTGCGTGGCGGCTTCACGCTCGGCCGCCAGGGCGGACTCGCGTCCCTGATCGGAGAGGGCGCGGCGGAGGGGATCGCAATCGGGGAGCTTTTGGGACCGCCCTTCGGACCCGGCCGGCTCTCCGCGACGCTGCGCTTCGGGGCTTCGGGCGAGAGCGCGGCCGGGCTCGTCAGCAATCTCGGCGGCGCGGGAGAGGTCGATCTCGACGGCCTCAGGATCGATGGCGCCGATCCCGCGGCTCTCGAGCGGGTCGCCTCCCGGGTGCTGCGGACCGACGACCCCCTGGCCAGCGCCCGCTGGCAGGCGCTCCTGGCCCAGGAATTGGGTCGGGCGCCGCTGGCGCCCCGTCGCGTTCGGGCCAACGCCTCCCTGATCGGCGGCGCGATCCGGATCACGCCGCTGCTTCTCGTCTCCCCGGCCGGGTCGTGGCAGGGCTCGGCCGTGATCGACCTCCGCAATCTCACGCTCGAAGCCCGAGGCAATCTGCAATCGGAGGCTCTGCCCCGGAACTGGGTTGGCGGACCACCGGCGATCACGCTCGGCTGGACGGGACCGCTTGCCCGGCCGGCCCGGACCATCGATCCCGGACCGCTCGTGAACGGCCTCGCCGCCGTCGTGCTGACGCGTGAACTCGACCGGGTCGAGACCTTCGAACTCGACGCGGCCGAACGCCAGCGGCGGAATTCCCGCACCGAGATGGAGCGGCAGCGCCGTCTCGCGGCGGAGGAGGCGGCGCGTCAGGTCAGGCTGCGCGAGGAAGCCGAGGAGCGCGCCCGGCAGGAGCAGGAGCGCCAGCGCCAGGAGGCCGAGCGCCAGCGTTTGCAGGCGGAGCGGCAACGGCAGGAGCAGGATCGCCTCGACCCTGAGCGTCGGGCGCCGCCGCCCATCGATGTCCGGCCGCCGCCACGACCTGCCGCGGGCGGCGGCTGACGTCAGGCCCTCGCGCGCGCCCCGACTTCCTCGAGCACGTAGACCCGGAGTGCCGACGACAGGTTGCCAGCTCCGCGCCCGGCGTCGATCTCCGCCACGAGCGCCGGGACGGACAAGCCGCGGTCCCGCGCGATCCGCCCGAGTTCGTCCCAGAAGGGCGCCTCGAGCGAAATGCTGGTGCGGTGGCCGGCGATCGACAGCGAACGCTTGGTGATGCCGCCCGAAGCCGCCGTCACTCTTCAGCCGGCCCGTCGCGCCGATGAGCTTCCAGTCGCCGGGCCGCGATCTCGGCCTCCGCCTCGGCCCGCTCCCGCTCCGCCTTCGGGCGACCGAACTTTTCGCGATTCTGCGCCGCCGTTGCGCCCGCGGCCGCCCGGGCCTTGGCCTTGCGCGCCTGCCGCAGGTTGATGATCTCGGCCACGCTCAGAACCCGGTGAAGAGGAGATCGATGCTACGCATAACGACATCCTGAACGTCTATCCTGCCAAGCTCGCTCCCGAGGGACTGGATATCAACCGTGACCAGTTGGTCGAAGCGAATTCTGAGCTTCTTGCCCTGAAACTCGATCTCGGGCGTCAACTTATCGATGGATCCAACTTCGCCCTCGTCGACGAGAGGTGCGACGACCCTCGTCCGCAGATCCGCAAGCAGATCGTGTTGAAGAACGATCACGAGGCGGTCTCGGCCGCTTGGCCTAGCCCTCTTCAGCGAGCAGATGCTGAACTGCCGCATCAGAAGAGGCGATAATCGTCACACCACAGCCCCTCTTTTTCGATCTGGGCATTGTTGAATGCGATCGCCTCGGCATTCTCCTCCCGCCAGCGCCGAGCCTTTTCGCGCGAGACGCTCTCGCGGAGAGCGGTCTCGGCCACGGCATCGACATCGAGGCCGAGCGAGCGCGCGTCCTCGATCACGGCCTGGTCGAGGGTCAGCTCGACCGGGCGGCGCTGCGGGACGGGACGATGCATGTTCATGGCCCGATGCTACGCCCGGCCTGCCGGCCGTCAACCCGGCGCCAGCATGTCTTCCGCGCGCACGACCCGGTCGAATTCCTCGGCTGTGACATGGCCGGATTTCAGGGCCTCTTCCTTGAGGGTCGTGCCGTTCTTGTGCGCGCTCTTCGCGATCGCAGCCGCCTTGTCGTATCCGATGCTCGGCGCGAGGGCTGTCACCAGCATCAGCGAACGGCTGAGCAGTTCGGCGATCTTGTCCCGGTTGGCCTTGATGCCGACCACGCAATTGTCCGTGAAGCTGAGGGCAGCATCGGCGAGCAGGCGGACCGATTGCAGCACCGCATAGGCCATCACCGGCTTGAACACGTTCAGCTCGAAATGGCCCTGGCTGCCGGCCATCGTCACGGTGGTGGCGTTTCCGATCACCTGGCAGCAGACCATGGTGAGGGCCTCCACCTGGGTCGGGTTGACCTTGCCGGGCATGATCGAGGAACCCGGCTCGTTCTCGGGCAGGCTCAGCTCGCCGAGGCCGGAGCGGGGTCCCGAGCCGAGGAAGCGGATGTCGTTTCCGATCTTGAAGAGGCTCGCCGCGAGGGTGGCGAGGGCGCCCTGCGTGAAGACCATGGCGTCGTGGGCTGCGAGCGCCTCGAACTTGTTCGGCGCCGACACGAAGGGCAGGCCCGTCAGCTCGGCCGCCTTGGCCGCGAAGGCCTCCGCGAAACGGGGATGGGCGTTGAGGCCTGTCCCGACCGCGGTCCCGCCCTGGGCGAGGGCATGGATGCCAGGGAGGGCGGCCTCGATGCGGCCGATCCCGAGTTCGACCTGCTTGGCGTAGCCCGAGAATTCCTGGCCGAGCGTGACCGGCGTCGCGTCCTGCGTGTGGGTGCGGCCGATCTTGACGATGTCGGCGAAGCTCTGCGCCTTCTCGTCCAGCGCCGCGTGCAGGTGCCGCAAGGCCGGCAGCAGTCGGTCGTGGATCTCGCGCGCGGTCGCGATATGCATCGCGGTCGGAAAGACGTCGTTCGAGGATTGGCCGCGATTGACGTGGTCGTTCGGATGGACCGGCGACTTGCCGCCGCGCTGGCCGCCGAGCGCCTCGTTCGCGAGGCTCGCGATGACCTCGTTCGCGTTCATGTTGGATTGCGTGCCCGACCCGGTCTGCCAGACGACGAGCGGGAACTCGTCGTCATGGGTCCCGGCCACCACCTCCGCGGCCGCTGCCGCGATGGCGTCGGCGACCCGGGGCTCGACCTCGCCCAAGTCCTTGTTCACCAGGGCAGCTGTCTGCTTCACGAGGCCGAGCGCATGGACGAGCGGGGCCGGCATGCGCTCGCCGCCGATCCGGAAATTCTGGATCGAGCGCTGCGTTTGGGCACCCCAGAGCCGGTCCGCCGGAACGTCGATCGGTCCGAAGGTGTCGCTCTCGGTGCGGGTCGCCCCGGCTGCGCCTGAATTCATGGGTGACATCGTGGCCTCTTCTGCTGGGTTGCGGGCGGCTTACAATGTCCGCGATGATCACGGAACCGCCTCTCGCGCCGCCCGTCTCCCCGACCCTCTCCGGCCGACCGCTCTTCCGGCCGCCGGCGCCGGTCCCGCTCCGGCGGCCGCCGGACCTCTTCGCCTTCCTCAAGGGCGCGCGGACGAACCCGCTCACGACCTGGACGGCGGAGCATTTCGAGGCTCCGATCCTGGCAGGGGAGGGCGTCCTCGGGCGGGTGACGGTGATCAGCGACCCGGCCGCGATCCGCCATGTCCTCGTCGACCGGGCCGCGAATTACCGCAAGGATGATCTGCAGCGGCGCGTGCTGGCGCCGGGGCTCGGCAATGGCCTGCTCACGGCCGAAGGCGACGAGTGGCGGCGGCAGCGCCGGGCCATGGCGTCGCTCTTCACGCCCCGCACGGTCACGGGCTTTGCCCGGCCGATGGCCGACGCCGCCGACCGGATCGTGCGCCGGCTCCGCCGCCGGGGCGACGGTCGCCGGGTCGATGCGGCGCTCGAGATGACCCGCGTCACGCTGGACGTGCTGGAGCGGACGATCTTCACCGAAGGCCTGAAGCGCGACCCCGACGCGCTCTCGCAGGCGATCACCCGCTATTTCGAGGCGATCGGGCCGATCGATCCGCTCGACGTCTTTGGTATGCCGGATTGGCTGCCGCGGATCGGCCGGCTCCGTGCGCGGCCGGCGCTGCGATTCTTCGAAGAGGTGGTGGGCGAGCTGTTCGACGCCCGCAAGGCGCTCCTTGCCCGGGGCGGCGAGGCGCCGCGCGACCTCCTCACGCTCCTCCTCCAGGCGTCCGACCCGGAAACTGGGGACAGGCTCAGCGACCTCGAGGTCAAGGCGAATGTCGTGACCTTCATCGGCGCCGGGCACGAGACGACCGCGAACGCGCTCTCCTGGTCGCTCTACCTTCTGTCGCAGGCGCCCGACATCCGCGAGCGGCTCGAGCGGGAGGTGGATGAAGCTGCCGATCTGACCGACATGTCGGCCCTGCCGCTCACCCGTGCCGTGATCGATGAGGCCATGCGGCTCTACCCGCCGGTGCCCTTCCTGAGCCGGGCCGCGATCGAGGACGACCGCGTCGCGGATTACCGGATCCCGAAGGGTTCGCTCGTCATGATCGCACCTTACGTCCTGCATCGGCATCGCCGACTCTGGAGCGAGCCGGACCATTTCGATCCCGACCGCTTCCTGCCGGAGAACCGGGGCGCGATCGACCGCTTCGCCTATCTGCCCTTCGGTGCTGGCCCGCGCGTCTGCATCGGGGCCGCCTTCTCGCTGCAGGAGGCCGTGATCGTCTTGGCCACCCTGGCCCGCGCCACGCGGCTCGATCTCGAACCCGGGCACGTGGTCACGCCCGTTCACCGTGTGACCCTGAGGCCGGGCGGGGGCCTCCCGATGCGCGTCAGGCTGCGCTGACCGCCGCGCTCAGCTCTTCTTGCGGAAGGCGTCGAGGCTGACGACCTCGCCGCTGCCAGCGGGTTCCTCGGTGCTCGCGGCGTCCGGAACCCGTCTCGGCTTCTTGGCGGCTTTCGGTGCCGGTTTCCCGTCCGATTCGGCCCCCGCCTTTCGAACGCCGATTGTCGCGAGGGCCGGAACCTGCAGGGGCTCGTGCGGCCCGGATGCGGGGTCCTCCGCTGCGGCTTCCGCCTCCTCCGCCTCGAATTTCAAGCCGAACTGCACGGACGGGTCGAAAAACCCGGTCAGCGCGTCGAAAGGCACGCGCAGCCGCTCGGACACTCCCGAGAAGGAGAGCCCGACCTCGAAGGCATGATCCTGGACGATGAGGTCGTCGAACTGGTGCTGCAGCACGATCGTCATGTCCTGCGGGTAGCGCTCGCGAAGACGGGCCGAGATACGCACGCCGGCCTTGTCGGTCCGGAACGACACGTAGAAATGATGTTCGCCCGGCAATCCGTCGCGGGTTGCGTCCGTGAGGACCCGCCGGACCACTCCGCGGAGCGCGTCCTGCACCAGAAGGTCGTATCGGATGAGGTCCGTCGTCATAGGGGCCTGGAGCGATTCAAACGGGGCGGGTGAGCATCGATGTGACGAAGCTCGCCAGACCGGAGACTATAGGAGCGGGCTCGCCACAACGGAAGGGCGGGACAGCGCGCCACGCCGGCTTCGAACGCGGCCGAAGCCGGTGTAGGACAGCGGCGCGGAGGAACCCATGCGCGCCTATCACGATCTCCTGCACCGGCTTCTGGACGAGGGCGTCGCCAAATCCGACCGGACCGGGACCGGCACGCTCTCGGTCTTCGGTCACCAGATGCGCTTCGACCTGACCCAAGGCTTTCCGCTCGCGACCACGAAACGCGTCCACCTGAAGTCGATCGTGCATGAGCTCATCTGGTTTCTGAGCGGTTCGACGCATGTCGGCTATCTGCGCGAACATGGCGTCACGATCTGGGACGAATGGGCGGACGAGGATGGCGACCTCGGCCCTGTCTATGGCCGGCAATGGCGCTCTTGGCAGGCGCCGGACGGGCGCGTCATCGACCAGATCGCCTGGGTGCAGGACGAGATCCGCCGCAACCCCGATTCGCGCCGCCTCGTCGTCTCGGCCTGGAATCCGGCCGATCTCGACCAGATGGCGCTCGCGCCCTGCCACTGCCTGTTCCAGTTCTACGTGGCCGAGGGCCGGCTCTCCTGCCAGTTATATCAACGCTCTGGGGATGCCTTCCTCGGAGTTCCGTTCAACATTGCGTCTTACGCCCTCCTCACGCACATGATGGCGCAGGCGACCGGGCTCGAGCCGGGCGATTTCGTCCACAGTTTTGGGGATCTGCACCTCTACCGAAACCACCTCGACCAGGCCCGGCTGCAGCTCCAGCGCGAGCCGCGGGCACTCCCGACCCTTCGCCTCAACCCGGCGATCCGCTCCGTCCTCGATTTCCGCTTCGAGGATGTCGTCGTCGAAGGCTACGACCCGGCTCCCGCGATCCGGGCGCCGGTGGCCGTATGACCTCCCGCGAAGACGTATCGATTCGTCCGGCATCGCCGGGGGAGGGCGCGCTCGTCCTGTCCCTCGTCCGCGAACTCGCGGAATACGAGCGGCTCGCCCATGAGGTCGACGCCACCGAGGCGATGCTGGAGGCGGCGCTCTTCGGCCCCGAGGCCCGCGTCTTCTGCGATCTGGCCGAAGTGGACGGTGCGGCCGTGGGCTTCGCGCTCTGGTTTCGCAGCTTCTCGACCTTCCGGGGTCGGCACGGCCTCTATCTCGAGGACCTTTTCGTGCGGCCGGCCTATCGCGGTCGAGGCATCGGGCGCGCGCTTCTGGTCGGCCTCGCCCGGCGCTGCGAGGCGGAGGGGCTGCCCCGTCTCGAATGGTCGGTGTTGAACTGGAACGAGCCCGCCCTGCGGTTCTACACCTCGCTCGGCGCCGAGCCGATGTCGGGATGGACCACTCACCGGCTCGGCGGCGAGGCGCTCAGCCGCCTCGCCGGAGAGGAGGCATGACGGCTGCCGTCCCGCTCGCGATCGTCGTCGCGCTCGCCGAGAACGGGGTGATCGGCCGGGACAACGCCTTGCCGTGGCGGCTTCGGACCGATCTCCGCCGGTTCCGCGACCTGACCTGGGGCAAGCCGATGATCATGGGCCGACGTTGCTGGGACGCGATCGGTCGTCCGCTTCCGGGTCGGGAGACGGTGCTGATGACGCGGAGCCGGGGTGTCTCGCCAATGGGCGCCCATGTCGCGTCGAGCTGGGAAGAAGCGAAGGCGCTTGCCTCCCGCCTTGCCGCAGGCATGGGCTCGGAGGAGATCGCGGTCGTGGGCGGGGCCGAGATCTACCGGCTTGCTCTGCCCGAGACCGATCGGCTCCATCTCACCCGGGTCCATGACGAGACGCCCGGAGACGTGCTGTTTCCGGCCTACGATGCCGGCAGCTTCAGGGAGACCTTCCGGGAACGCCACGAGGCTGGCGAGGCTGACGAACATGCCTTCACGTTCATCGACCTCGTCCGCCGCTGAGACCCCTGCGCGGTGTCGCAGCCGTTGACTTGCGTCCTCGCCCACCCCACCTGCCGAGCTTGACACCAACTTAGTCGATGACAACAAGCGCCCGGCCTGCCCTCGCAGGCGACCAAGTGGCCGCTGACGGGGACCGAAAGCCAGAATGCCTTGGAGTAATCAGACCGGCGGCGGCGGAAGCGGCGGCAATGGCGGTGGCGGGCCTTGGGGGCAACGCGGACCGGGCGGCGGTGGGCCGTGGGGACCAGGTCCCAGCGGCGGCGGCGGCAACAAGCCACCGGATCTCGAGGACATCATTCGGCGCGGTCAGGACCGGCTTCGGGGCCTGATCCCGGGTGGCGGCGGAGCCGGCCAGCTCGGGGGCCGCGGGATCGCTCTTCTTGCGCTGGCTGCCGTCGCGATCTGGCTTGCGACCGGCTTCTACACCGTCCGGCCGAACGAGATCGGCCTGAACCTGATCTTCGGTCGTTACGTGTCGAGCTCGGCCAACGGGCTGCGCTACAACTTCCCCTATCCGATCGGGTCCGTGGAAAAGCCTCTCGTAACCCAGAACCGGACGATCGAGATCGGCCTTCGTTCGGTCGAGCCGGGCCGCCGGGCGCCCCGGCCGACCGATTCCGAGAGCCTCATGCTCACGGGCGACGAGAACATCGTCGACATCGATTTCACGCTGCAATGGCAGGTCGATCCGAACAAGGTCACGGATTTCGTCTTCAACCTGCAGAATCCCGAAGGCACCGTCCGGGTCGTCGCCGAAAGCGGCATGCGCGAGGTGATCGGTCGCCGCAATATCCAGTCGATCCTCACCACTGATCGGGCCGCGATCGAGGCCGAGGTGCAGCAACTGACTCAGGAGACGCTGAACACCTACGGCGCCGGTATCGAGATCCTGCGGGTTAACCTGCAGCGAGTCGATCCGCCCCAGCAGGTCATCGACGCCTTTCGCGACGTGCAGGCCGCCCGTCAGGACCAGGACCGCGTGCGGAACGAAGCCGAGACCTATTCGAGCCGTGTCCTCCCGGAAGCGCGAGGCGAGGCGATCCGCATCACGCAGGGCGCCGAAGCTTATAAGGACCGCTCGATCGCGGAAGCGAAGGGTGCCGCCTCGCGCTTCAGCCAGGTTTACGAGGAATACAGGAAGGCCCCGGAGGTGACGCGCGAGAGGATGTTCCTCGAGACGATGGAGCGCGTGCTGGGCGGGACCGACAAGATCCTGTTGGATCAGCCCGGGGGCGCCGTGCCGTATCTTCCTCTCGGCGAGCTCGGACGTCGTCCAGCCGCGCCTGCGACGGGAGCGGCCCGATGAGCACCACGATCCGCACCGCACTCCTGGCAGCGCTCGCCGTCGTTGTCGTGATCCTGCTGTCGGCGACCTTCATCGTCGAGCAGCGCCAGCAGGCGCTCGTGCTGCGCTTCGGCGCCGTTCGAAAGGTTGCGAATACGCCTGGGCTCTATTTTAAGGTGCCGCTGGTCGAGAACGTGCTCTATCTGGACCGGCGCGTCCTCGACCTGGACCTGCCTGCCCAAGAGGTAATCGCCTCCGACCAGAAGCGGCTCGTGGTGGACGCCTTCGCGCGCTACCGCATCCTCGATCCGCTTCTCTTCTTCCAGACGGTGAACTCGATCGTCGGCGCCAACAACCGCCTCGGCTCGATCGTGTCTTCGACGGTCCGGAGCGTGCTCGGCGACGCGACTTTCGCGAACGTGGTTCGGACCGATCGTGAGGCGCTGATGCGCCAGATCAAGGAGCGCGTGAACGTCGCGGCGCGCGGCATCGGCGTCGAAATCGTCGATGTGCGGCTGCGCCGGGTCGATCTGCCCGAACAGAACAGCCAGGCCGTCTTCCAGCGCATGCAGACCGAACGCCAGCGCGAGGCGACCGACCTCCGCGCCCAAGGCAACCAGCAGGCGCAGGGGATTCGGGCGCGGGCAGACCGCGACGTGACCGGGATCGTCGCCGAGGCGACCCGTCGGGCGGACGAGCTTCGCGGCGCCGGCGAGGCCGAGAAGAACCGCGTTCTGGCCGAGGCCTTCGGTCGGGATCAGGATTTCTTCGGCTTCTACCGGTCCATGCAGGCCTATGAGGCGGGGATGAAGCCGGGCGACACCCGGATGGTCCTTTCTCCGAATTCGGAGTTCTTCCGCTACTTCAAGCGGCCCTCCGGACGGCCGGGTGAGGATAACGGCGCGGGAGCCGCTCCTCCGGCCAATGCTGCTGCCGGAACGCCGGACGCCGCGCCCCGACCCTGACGGGATGAGGGACCTTGTCGCAGCCCTCGGTCTCGCTCTTGCTATCGAGGGCCTGCTGTTTGCATCCTTCCCGGATGGGATGAAGCGAATCCTGCTCGACGCCTCGGCGTCGCCGCGGGATCGGATGCGCCTCGCCGGCGTGGCGTCTGCCGTGATCGGCGTCGGCGTGGTCTGGGCGGCGCGGCGCCTCGCTTCATGACCAAATCGGGCAGCAGACGGACGGAGGCGCGGCGTGCCTCCGGGTTCAGGATCGGCGAGGTCACATGATGACGACGAAGTCCTTCCCCACAGCGGTCTCGCGGCCGATCCGGCGCTACGGCCGGGCGCTCGTCGTGGGCCTCGTCCTCGGCGCGTCGATCATCCGGCCGGACATGGCGGCAGCGAGGGGCCCGGATTCGCTGGCCGACCTCGCGGCCCAGGTGACTCCGGCCGTTGTCAACATCTCTGCCTCGACCACAGTTGAGGGGCGTACGGGCCCGCGCGCCGGCCCGCAGCCCGGTACTCCGCCTGGCACCCCGCCCGGTACGCCCTTCGAGGATCTGTTCGAGGAATTCTTCCGTCGACGCGGCCAAGGGCAGGGCCCAGGCCCAGGTCCAGGCCCGGGTGCCGGTCCCAACCGTGAGGACGCTCCGCGTTCGCAGCGCCGTTCCAATTCGCTCGGTTCGGGTTTCGTCATCGACGCGTCCGGAATCGTGGTCACCAATGCGCACGTCATCGGCGACGCGAACGACATCCAGGTTATCTTCTCGGACGGCACGCGGCTGAAGGCCGAGATCGTCGGCAAGGATGCCAAGATCGACCTCGCCGTGCTTCGGGTGAAATCCGAGAAGCCGTTGCCCTTCGTGCCCTTCGGCGATTCCGAGGCTATGCGGCCGGGCGACTGGGTGATGGCGATCGGCAACCCGTTCGGGCTCGGCGGATCGGTCTCGGCCGGGATCGTGTCGGCGCGGGGCCGCAACATCGAATCCGGACCCTACGACAACTACATCCAGACGGACGCCGCCATCAACAAGGGCAATTCGGGCGGTCCCCTGTTCAACATGAAGGGCGAGGTGATCGGCATCAACACCGCCATCCTGTCGCCGACCGGCGGTTCGGTCGGCATCGGGTTCGCCGTGCCGGCCGCGAATGCGGCTCCCGTCATCGGGCAGCTTCGCGAGTTCGGCGAGACGCGCCGGGGGTGGCTCGGTGTCCGCATCCAGAATGTCGACGACGCGACGGCCGAAGCCCTCGGGATCGGCTCGGCCCGGGGCGCTCTCGTTGCAGGGGTCGACGAGAAGGGGCCTTCGAAGCCTGCCGGGATCGAGGTCGGCGACGTGATCATCCGCTTCGACGGCCGCGACGTGAAGGAATCGCGCGACCTTCCCCGTATCGTCGCGTCCACGCCGGTCGGAAAAGCCGTCGACGTCGCGATCGTTCGCAAGTCGCAGGAGCTTATCAAGTCGGTCACGCTGGGGCGGCTCGAGGATGGCGAGAAGGCGCAGCAGGCCTCGGCTGCGCCGGTGGCCGAGCCGCCGTCGGCCATGCGCCGGGCTCTCGGGCTCGAGCTTTCGGGCGTCTCGGAAGACCTGCGCAAGCGCTACGGCATCAAGGACACCGTCAAGGGTGTGGTCGTGACGCGGGTGGATCCGAATTCCTCGGCCGCCGACAAGCGCATCCAGCCTGGCGAGGTGATCGTTGAGGTCGGCCAGGAAGGCGTCGCGACGCCGGCCGACGTGACGCGCCGCGTCGAGGCTTTGAAGAAGGACGGACGCAAATCCGCTCTGCTGCTGGTCGCGAATGCCCAGGGCGAGGTTCGGTTCGTCGCAGTCTCGATCGAGTGACAGCGAGGGTGACCGGGATGATCCGAGGATCAGGCCCGGCCCGCATGCTGCCCGGTTCGTCGCCGTGACGCTGGCGAACGGCCTATGAGCCTTTCCATCGATTGGGCCGCGATCTTCGTCCCGACCTCGCCTTTGGTCGAGATCGTGATCCGTGGCACCGTCATGTATCTGATCCTGTTCCTGGGATTGCGCTTCCTCCTCAGGCGCAATACCGGCCAGATCGGCGTGGCGGACCTGATGGTCATCGTGCTGGTCTCGGAGGTGTCGCAATCGGCGCTGATCGGCGAAGCGAAATCCGTCGTGGAGGCGGGGCTTTCGGTCGCCGTGATCCTGTTCTGGAGCTTCGCCGTGAACTGGGTGTCGTTCCACGTCCCGGCTCTCGCGCAACTGACCGCGGCGAAACCTCTTCCCCTGATCGAGAACGGCCGGCTCCAGCGCCGCAACATGCAGCGCGAGTTGATCACCTTCGACGAACTGACGAGCCAGATGCGCCAGCATGGCATCCAGGCCGTAGCCGAGGTCCGCTCGGCCAAGCTCGAGGGCGATGGCACCTTCAGCTTCATCCGCACGGACGAAGGCGAGGTTGATTCTCCCGGGGCGAAGAAGGTCAGCTGAGGCGACGCGCGCCGGCATGAGCTATGCTCCGCTGGGCAACCAGGGAGCGACGGCATGGCGGGCGGTCTCGAAGGCAGGCGGGTGATGGTGCCGGAAAGCCGGGAACTGGACCTCTTCGCCGGCATGCTGGAACGGCAGGGGGCGACCACGATCCGGTGTCCGCTGGTCACAATCCTGGACGCGCGCGATCCGGCTCCGATCGAGGCCTGGCTTCGGCGCCTCGTGGCAGGCGGCTTCGACGATCTCGTCCTCTACACGGGCGAGGGGGTTCGACGTCTCATGTCCGTCGCCGAACGGGCCGGCATCGCGGCCGAGACGGTCTTGGCCCTCGGCCGCATCCGGATCGTCGTGCGCGGGCCGAAACCGGTCAGGGCGCTTCGCCATCTCGGGATCGAGGCGGAGATCACGGCGGAAGCGCCCACCACGGACGGCCTCGTCCAGACCTTGTCCGCGCTCGACCTTTCAAGCCGGCGGATCGGGCTTCAGGCCTATCCTGGACAGGATGCCGCTTTCGACGACTTTCTCGCGAGCCGCGGCGCTCTCGTCGACCGCGTCGTGCCGTATCGCTACGCCTCGGACGAGGAGGACAGCCGCGTCGCGGGCGTGATCCGCAGCATGGCGGAGGGCGGCATCGACCTTGTCGCCTTCACCTCCCGGCCCCAGGTCCGCCGCCTGCGGGAGGTTGCGGAGCAGCATGCTCTCGGCGAGGTGCTGGACCGGGCCATGGCCCGGGCCCGGATCGCGGCCATCGGCCCCGTCTGCGCCGAGGCCGTGCAGGCCGAGGGCTGGACGGTGGCCATTGCGCCGGCCGAGAATTTCCACATGAAGCCGCTGATCGTCGCCCTTCGCGGCCTGTTCGCGCAGGAGGCCTCGTCCGTCGCGTGAGGGCAGACGGGCCGAGCTGGTCGCGTCAGGGCCGAACGGCGGGCGTTTCGATCGGAAGACCGCGGGCGCGGGACATCAGGAACAGTTCCAGCTCGACATATTCGGGCGCACCGGCCGGGAACGGCTCGGCCCGGATCCCGGTGAGGCAGCCGCGAAGGCGGCGCTGGAGCGATCCGACCGCCTGCCATTCGAGGCGGTAGATCGGGTATCCGGTCGGATGGGCCTGCGGGATCGTGGCGCCCGAGAGGCGGCGGCCCCATTGGTCGTCGTGGCATTGGGCGCAGGCCAGGTCGAGCTGGCCCATTCGCCGCCCGAACAAGGCCCGGCCGCGCTCGCGGGCGGGTTCCAGCCGCGGGTCTTCAGGGGGGGAGATCGGCAGCCCGCGCGATTGGTGGGCGACGTAGCCCGTCAGGGCCAGGAGCTCCGGGCTGTCGGATGCGAGCGGCGTCGCGTTCTGACGCCGCTCGCGGCAGAGATTGACCTGGCCGGCGACATCGACCGGCCCACCTGCGTCCCGGCTCCAGGCCGGATAGCGGGCCGCAACCCCGCTCATGCTCGCCGGGGCGTCGCCGTGGCAGCCGGAACAGGCCGGGACATTCGGCCCGGGCGCGCGCGACCAGGCTTCTGCGCCATCCAGCACGGTCAGCATGCCGGGGTTGGCGGTATCGTCGTCCTGCATGGCCCGGGTCTCCGGCGCGAGGAGTCCCGTGTCGGAGCGGCGCTCGGTCGCCGCGATATCGGCCGCGAGGGCAGGCCACGAGGCCAGGAGAAGAGCGAAGATCGTCGTGAGCGCGCGGACACGCTCGGCGGACGTCCGATGCGGGGCAGCAGGGCTCGTGTCTCGTCCCCCGCGAGGGGAGGGGGACCAGGCGAAGCCTGGTGGAGGGGGCGGCCCCATCGCGGCGGTGCCGGCCTCCTCCACCGCCTTTCGGGCGGTCCCCCTCCTCCTGTGGGGGAGCAGACAGGCGGTCCGGCTTTCGCTCGTCACGTCACCTCGATCGTAGCCGTCTCGGTCTGACTGAAACCCTCGTCCCCCGTCCAGGTCATCGTGAGAACCCCGCTCGCCTCGGCCCGCATCGAGAAGACGAGATAAGGGTTTGCCGACAGGGCCGGATGAAGCTCGGTCCGGAACACCTCGGTTTCGTTGAAGCGACAGGTGAAGCTCGTGACGATGTTGCGGGGCAGAAGGCGGCCGTTCGGGCCGGGCCGGTAGCCCGTCTCCATCGGATGCGAGATCAGGGTGCGGATCTCGATCACCTCGCCGCGCTTCGCGGTCTTCGGCACGTTGATGAGGGCGCGGGCCATGGCTCAGCTTTCGACGCAGGCGGCCAGCGTCACGATCACGTCGGCGCCCCCGAGCCAGAAGGTGCCGTCGCTCATCTCGGCGACGGCGGTGATGCGTTGCGAACCCGCGAGCCTGATGCGGGTCGACAGGCGGGCCCGGCCGGAAAGCGGGCCGAGCACGACCGTGACCACGTTCGGCTGGGGATTGGTTTCGTTGAACACGGCGATCCGACGCACATGGTCCGCCTCCGTCATCGGGCTCTCGACCGTGACGGTCAGCGATGCTGCGTTTCCGTTCTCGACGAGCGCCGGGACGTCGACCAGCACGCGGCCGGTCCGGATCGCGGCCTCGCCCGCGAAGTCGCGGATCGCAGCGTCGCGCGTCTCCGGGGTGGCCTGAACCGACCGGGTTGATGCCATCAGGGCGCCGCCGGTCAATGCCAGCGCCGAGCGGCGGGTGAAACTTGCCTGCATGTCCCTCATGGTGCCCGCAATCCGGCCAGATAGGCCACAACGTCCTCGATCTCCGCGTCGGAGAGGATCTGGCGTCCACGCCAGGCCGCGCCGACGCGGGTCAGCCCTTCCGTCCGGCGATAGGACGGCATGATCGTGTCCGGATTGAGCTGGCGCGCATCGGCGATCCGGAGCCGGAGCTGTGGCGGCGTCCAGCGGTCGCCTGCGCCGGCGAGGTCGGGTGCCAGATTGCCCTGAAACCGCTCCTCCGGGATCGGACCCACATGGCACAGGAGGCAGAGCCCGCGCGTTCGGTCGGCCACGATGGCCCGGCCACGGACCGCATCCCCCGGGGCGCCCGTGAGCGAGGCGGGGATCCCGTCGGCCTCAGCGCGCTCCGAGGCGAGGACCGGCGACGCCACGGCGAAGAGGGCCAGGAGGGTCCAGGCCCCCCCGCTCATCCCGGCGCAAGCCGGGATCCAGAACCCCCGCCTAGACCCCGGCTTTCGCCGGGGTGAGCGGCAGGCTGAGAAGCCGGGCCTCACCCGAACACCTCGCGGGTAATCGTCCCGAACCAAGCCTCTGCGTAGCGCGCCTCGAGGTCCCGGGTTTCGGGGGGTGCATCGAGCGGGCTCGTTCCGCCCGCCCCTTCGACATCCACCAGGAGGCCGCCCGGACCGGGTTGGTACACGCCCGCGACCGAGATGCCGTAGCCCGGCGCGACGAGGCTGTAGCAGGTGTTGATGAGCTTGGTCGCGACAGGCTCGCGCCCGGTCAGGAGCGCCAGCATGGCGGCGGCGCAATGCTTGGCCTGGGCATTCGCCGTGAAGGCCGATTTCGGCATGGCGCCGCCGATCGCGGCATCGCCGATAACGTGCACGCCCGGCACGCGGCGGGATTCGAAGCTCACCGGGTCCACCGGGCACCAGCCGGTCCGGTCCGCCACTCCGGCGATGGCCGCGATGAGGCCGGCCCGCTGCGGCGGGATGACATTGGCGACGGCGGCACGATACAGCTCGAAGCCCGTCATCACGGCCCGGTCGGCGGGATCGACCCCGGTCACCTCGCCTCCGCCCGAGAGCGGCACGTATTCGAGGTTGGGATACAGCGCGGCCCAGCCTTGCTGGAACAGACGCTGCTTCGAGAAGGCGTCCTTGGCGTCGAGGACGAGGAGCTTGGCGCGAGGCTTATGCACCTTGAGGTAATGGGCGATCAGGCTCGCGCGTTCGTAGGGGCCGGGCGGACAGCGGTAGGGGTTGGCCGGCACCGACATGACGACGAGGCCACCATCCTCCATGGCGGCGAGCTGGTCGCGGAGGAGCGCCGTTTGTGGTCCGGCCTTCCAGGCATGCGGCATCCGTTCGACCGCAGCCTCGTCATAGCCCGGAATGGCGTCGAAGCGGAGGTCGATCCCGGGCGCGAGGACGAGGCGGTCGTAGGACAGTGTGCCGCCGCCGGCCAGCCTGACCCGACGGGCGTCGGGGTCGATGGCGAGTGCGGCTTCCTGCACCATCCGGACGCCCGCAGCGTCGAGGCCGTCGAACGGGAAGACCTGTGCCTCCAAGGGGCGGAGCCCCGCGATGACCTCGTTCGAGAATGGGCAGGCAACGTAGCTGCGGCTCGGCTCGAGGAGGGTGACGTCGATCCCGGCCTGGCTCAGGGCCCGAGCCGCCGTCGCGCCGGCGAAGCCGCCGCCGACCACGACGACCCTCGCCAGCGCCTGCGCGATAGCAGGACGGGGAAAGGCGGCTGTTGCCGCGAGGCCGGCGATGAAGGCGCGGCGGGAGGTTGGCCCGGTCACCGGATCCGTCCCAGCCAGACCGCGATCTGCCGGCTCTCGTCCTCCGAGAAACCTTTCGCGATGCGGTTCATCACGGTCGCCTGGCGCTCGCCGGACCGGAACGCGGCCAGGGCGGCTACGATGTCGGCAGTCGGCCGCCCGGTGATGCGGGGCAGCATCTCCGCCGGGCCAGGATGCAGGGCGTGACAGCCCGAGCAGCTGAGCGCTCCTGGAGGGGCGACAGGCGCGAAGTCTGCCGCAGCCGCCCCGCCGGAAAGCGCCACGAGCCCGAGGGTCGCGAGGGCGCGGATCACACTCGACGGAGATCCGCGTTCTTCAGCGGGACTTGGCGGACGCGCTTGCCCGTGGCGGCGAAGATCGCGTTGAGCACGGCCGGGGCCGCGACCGCGATCGTCGGCTCGCCGACCCCGCCCCAGAAGCCGCCGGACGGCATCAGGATGGATTCGACGGCAGGCATCTCGTCCATGCGCATCACCGGGTAGGTGTCGAAATTCGACTCCACGATGGCCCCGTCCTTGACCGTGCATTCGCTGTAGAGGGCAGCCGACAGGCCATAGACGAAGGAGCCCTCGACCTGGGCGGCGATCTGCTGCGGATTGACCGCATGGCCCGGATCCGTCGCGGCGACGATGCGCAGGATCGTGAGTTTACCCTCCGGGCTGACCATCACCTCGGCGCAGGCTGCCACATAGCTGCCGAACCCCATGATCTGGGCGAGGCCGCGGCCGACGCCCGGCTTGGTGGGCGTGCCCCAGCCGGAACGCTCCGCGACCGCGTTCAGGACCGCCAGGTGCTTCGGATGGTTCGCCATCAGCTTGCGGCGGAAGGCGAGGGAATCCTGCCCGGCCGCGTGCGCGAGCTCGTCCATGAAGCATTCGAGGTAGATCGCGTTCGGGTTCGTGTTCACGCCCCGCCAGAAACCCGGCGGCACATGCGGATTGCGCATGGCGTGGTCGATCGTGAGGTTCGCGATCGAATAGCCGATCGACGCCTCGGGCCCGGAGGGATTCAGGCCCTGGAACGTGACAGGGTCGCGCCCGTTCTGCAGGTTCTGGGGCAGGACGCTGGCGAGGATCGACTGGCCGGAAATCCGCATCGTCATGCCGACGAGATCGCCCTTCTCGTCGAGGCCGCCGACCATCTTGCATTGGGTGATCGGGTGGTAGCGCCCCTGCACCATGTCCTCTTCGCGCGACCAGATCAGCTTCACGGGCGTACCCGGCATCTGCTTGGCGATCGCGACGACCTGGTGCACCCAGTCATGCACCGCGCCGCGCCGGCCGAAGCCGCCGCCGAGATGGATCTTGTAGACCTCGCATTTCGCCGGCGGCAGACCCGAGGCCTCGGCGGCGGCCGCCAGTGCGCCCTCGCCGTTCTGCGTCGGGGTCCAGACCTCGCAGCGATCCGGCGTGTAGAGCGCCGTCGCGTTCATGGTCTCCATGGTGGCGTGGTTCTGGAACGGGTAGCCGTAGACCGCCTCGACCCGCTTCGTCGCGCCGGCGATGGCCGCGCCGGCATCGCCGGCCTTGTTGCCGACATAGGCCTCCTTGGCGTCCAGCCCCTCCTTGAGGACGGCCATGATGCTCTCGCTCGAGACCTTGGCGTTCGGACCCGAATCCCACGTGATGGGGAGGGCTTCGAGCGCGCTCTTCGCACGCCACCACGTGTCGGCCACGACCGCGACCGCGTCCTCACCGACCTTCACGACGCGCTTCACGCCCGGCATCGCCTCGACGGCCTTGGCGTCGAAACTCACGAGCTTTCCGCCGAAGACGGGCGAGGCCTTGATCGCGGCGTTCATCATCCCGGGAAGCTTCAGGTCCATGCCATAGACCTGCCGGCCATTCGTCTTCTCGACGGTGTCGAGCCGCTGGACCGACTTGCCGGCGATGCGCCAGTCCTTCGGGTCCTTGAGCGCGGGCTTCGCCGGCGGCTCGAGCTTCGCGGCCGCCGCCGCGACCTGGCCGTAGGTCGTGGTCCGGCCGGAACCGGAATGGGTGACGACGCCCTTCTCGACCCGGCAATCCGAGGCCGGCACGCCCCAGCCATTCGCCGCCGCCTGGACCAGCATGGCTCGCGCGGCCGCGCCGCCCTCACGGACATACTGATGCGACTCGCGGATGCCGCGGCTGCCGCCCGTCGACATCGCGCCCCAGATGCGCTTGCGGGCAAGATTCTCGCCGGGGGTCGGGTATTCCGTCGTCACCTTCGACCAGTCGCATTCGAGCTCTTCGGCGACGAGCTGGGCGAGGCCGGTCAGCGTGCCCTGGCCCATCTCGGAGCGGGCGATGCGAATCACGACCGTATCGTCGGGCTTCACCACCACCCAGGCATTCACCTCGGGCGCCGTCGCCGGCTGCGCCGCGGCGTCGCCCGCGAACGGAATGTGGAAGCCGAGCGTCAGGGCTCCGGCTGCCGAGGCGGAGCCGGCAAGGAAAAGGCGGCGGGAGGGTGTCGCGGAGGCGATCGCGGCGGCGGGGGGGACGTGCTGGGTCATCGGGGCCTCCTCATCCACGTCCGAGCTCGCTGCCCTCGGCAGCGAGCTTGATGCCGGCAAGCACCCGATTGTAGGTGCCGCAACGGCAAATATTGGTCATCTCGGTCCGTATATCGGCCTCGCTCGGCTTCGGGTTCTGGGCGAGCAGCGCGGCCGCGGCCATGAGCATGCCCGACTGGCAGAAGCCGCATTGCGGCACGTCCAGCGCGACCCAGGCCTTCTGGAGCGGGTGGGAGCCGTCCGGGGACAGGCCCTCGATCGTGACGATCTTCTGGTCGGCGTTCACGGCCGAGACGGGCATGGCGCAGGAGCGCACGGCGGCGCCGTCGATGTGAACGGTGCAGGCCCCGCATTGGGCGACCCCGCAGCCATATTTCGTGCCGGTGAGGCCGACCTGTTCGCGAATCGCCCACAGGAGAGGCGTGTCGGGCTCGACATCGATTTCGCGCATCTGCCCGTTGATGCTCAGCCGAACCATCGAGGTCTCCTTACCGTCCGCTTCCTGGAACTAATCTCATGAGAGATAGCCCGGGAAGTCAAACCTTCGTGTGACGCCAGGAGGTCGCATGTCGGGCGGCCAGCGCCCGGGTCGCGCCCATCCCGTCACTACAGGAGGTAATAGGTCTGCATCTGGCCCTTGCCCCGGACCTCGATCGGGGCTTGTTCCTCGAAGGCGAAAGCGGGCGAAACCGCGTCGCGGGTCGCGGCAGAGACGTGGATCCGGCCGGGTTCGCAGGAGGCTTCCAGCCGGCTCGCCGTGTTCACGGTGTCGCCCCAGACGTCGTAGAAGAATTTCTGGGTGCCGATGATCCCGGCCACCGCCGGCCCGCTGTCGATGCCTATCCGGACGCGGAGCTGATCCGCCCGCGTCGCCCTCGCGACCACCTCCGGCATCCCGGCCGCCATGGTCACGACGCGCCGCGCGTGGTCGGGCACGGGATCCGGGATGCCGCCGGCCACCATGTAGGCATCCCCGATCGTCTTGATCTTCTCGAGGCCGTTCTCCTCGGCGAGCTGGTCGAAACCCGAGAAGATCTCGTTCAGGAGATCGAGCGTCTCGGCCGGCTTCTGCCGCGCCGACAGGGCCGTGAATCCGACGAGGTCGCAGAACAGGACCGTTGCCTCGTCGAAATGATCGGCGACCGCGGTCTCGCCGGCCCGCAAACGCTCGACGATGCCGGCCGGCAGGACGTTGCGGAGGAGCCGCTCGGAGCGCTCCTGCTCCAGCTTCAGGCGACGCACCGCATCCTCCTCGCGGTCGCGCAGGAACTTCCGATCCAGCGACGAGCCGATCCGGGCCCGCAGCAGGGTCTCGTTCAGCGGTTTCGAGAGGAAGTCGTCGGCGCCAGCCTCGATGCAGCGCACGGCCGCGTCGAGTTCGTCGAGCGCCGAGATCACGATGACCGGCATCGCCTTCGTGCTGGTCCTCCCCTTGCAGCGTTTCAGCACTTCGAGACCGTCGATGCCCGGCATCATGAGGTCGAGCAGCATGAGGTCGAACAGGCCCTGGGCCGTCATGTCGAGCGCGGCGCCGCCGCTGCTCGCGGTCGTGACGGTGTGGCCGTCACGGGTCAGGCGGCGAGACACGAGGTCCCGCATGGACGCATTGTCGTCGACGACCAGGATCCGGCCGACGACGCTCGGCCCGAGCACCGGTTCGTGCCGAGCCAGATGCTGCACCGCCTCGACGGCCGTGCGGAGAAGGTCGCGGCTGGTGCCGCGCGGGTCACCGCCGCCCCGGGCCGTGCTGGAAAAGGCGACGATGCGGTCGATCTCGCGCAGGAGACGTCCGGCAGCGTCGAGCGCGTCGGCGAGCGGCACGAAGATCGCCGCATCTTCCCGCTCACGCGCCTCCTCGGCCATCAGCTCCCCGTAACCCAGGATGGAGGCGACGGAGGTCCTGAGGTCGTGTCGGAGCGCGCTCGTCTGCTCGTCGGTGTCGGAGGTCAGCGCGGGGCGACGCAGGAAGTCGTCGATCCGTCCGGAGAGCCGCGTGCCGGCCGCCTGCATCCGGGCGAGATCCGCATCGTAGTCGGCGAGCCCGGCTGCGGCCGCATCCTCGCGCAGGATGTCGAGCAGGCCCGAGAGCCGCGCGACAGGCGCCTGGAACTCGGCTCGGACGAAAGCGAGCAGCGCGCGGGCGACCTGGCCGTCGGGATCAGGCTGCGGCGACATGGTCCCCCGATCCTCGCCCATTCCGTTCAGGCTTCGATGGAGCCGAACCGCCTCGCCCGCGTTGTCGCCGCGTGACGATCAGGACCCGAGCGCGTGCCGGTCCCCCCAGGTCGGGAAGGAAGAGGACGGTATGACACGGGTGCTCCTGGTCGAGGACCATGAAGAGATTTGGGATTTCCTGTCCCGCCGGCTGAAACGCCGGGGCTATGACGTGGTCGTGGCGACGGATGGCCAGCAGGCCGTCGACAAGGCGAGGGCCGAGCGCCCGGACATCGTCCTCCTCGACATGAACCTGCCGATCCTCGACGGCTGGACGGCGGCCGGGCTGATCAAGGGCTCGCCCGAAGGCGCACGCACTCCGATCATCGCTCTCACCGCCCACGCCATGTCCGGAGACAAGGAGAAGGCGCTCCAGGCCGGTTGCGACGATTACCACGCCAAGCCCGTCGATTTCGCCAAGCTTCTGCTTCAGATCGAGGCGCTGGCCGGACCCGGGTCCGCGGCGGCCTGAAGCCGGGCGCGGCTTCGGTCCCACGCGACGGTGAGTGTGGCCGGCCATGTCAGGCAGCAGCCTTGCGCCGATCGCGGCTGTTCGCAGCCGCGAGACCTGCCGCCGAAGCCGGCTCTTTCAGGGCGGCCTCGGACACGATCGCCGACAGGAGAGCCCCGATCGTTGGCGCCATTACCTCGGCGCGCGCCGCGCGCCCGAGCGCGCGTCCCATCGCCGGATCGCGGTCGCGCCAGATGCAGACCGCCGTGCCGGCGCCGGGGAAGGCGCGGCGGGCGAGCCGCACCGCGAAGCGCAGGTGCAGCGTGCTGAGCGGCTCCATGTAGGAGAGGCAAACCATCCGGACTTCGCCGGCATTGAAACCGGCGAGCTTCTGCTCGGCTTTTTCTGGGACCGAGGAGATGATCTCGGTCGCGAGCCCGTGCTTGGTCAACACCTGCGCCAGCATCCGGCCGATCACTTCGTCCAGCGTGTCCGGCTTGGCGAAGCAGACGACGGGCACCCGGCCTGACCATTCGGGCCGAAGCTCGTCTCGCGACAGAATGCGGGTCGAGGCGCCGCGGTCCGGGCCCGCCGCGAACACGGCAGCGGCCGCCTCAGCGCCCATCTGGCCGCCCTTGGGGCGGGGATCCTGAAGCGCGTCGAGATCGGCGATCAAGGTCTCGGTCGAGCGACGCAGCACGTCTTGGCGATCGGGCGTGAGGCGACCGCGTGCGACGTCCTCATGCGCGAGCCGGAGCGCCTCCAGGGCGACCTCGTCGTAATAGGTGGCGAGCGAACGCTCCCGCAGGAATTCGTGCGCCTGCAGGATCGCCTCGGAGGGATCTCCTGCCAGCATGCGCTGGTAGAAGATCTGCGGCGGTGACAGGGCGGGACGATCGCCCAGCATCACGTCGATGAAGCCGAGCCGGTCGACATGCCGGCCGAGGACCACAAGGCAGACGGTCAGGGGCGTCGCCAGCACGAGGCCGATCGGTCCCCAGAGGAAGGTCCAGACCGTCGCGGCCAGGATCACGGCGACCGGCGCGAGCCCGGTGCTGTGGCCGAAGAGCAGCGGTTCCAGCACGTGGCCGAAGAGAGGCTCGAGCGCCAGGAAGAGGAGCGCGGTCCAGAGCAGCATCGACCAGCCCGGATCCACTGCCAATGCCAGCGCGAAGGGCGGCACCGCACTGATCACGGCGCCGATATACGGGATGAACCGGAGCATGCCGGCCAGGATCCCCCACAAAACCGGGCTCGGAATCCCGATCAGCCAGAGGCCGAGCGCGATCGCGACGCCGAAGGCGGCGTTCAGGCCGAGCTGCATCAGGAAGAGCCGGCTCAGGCGACGCGCCGCGTCGTCGATGACCACGGTCGTGTGCTGGATGTCCTCCGTCCCGAGTAGGCGCACGAACCGGTTCCTGAGATCCTCGCGCGCGGCGAGGACGAAGACGACGAAGATCAGGACGAGTCCCGTCGTCGCGAGCGGATGAAGAAGGGGCGAGACGAAGCCGCCCACCATGCCGAGGAGGCCGCCGCCCTCCTGGATCACGACAGGGACCGGGCGCGTGCTGGGCGCGGCCGGAAGCCCGCCGGGCCGGTCCGTGCGGGGGCCGCCGACCTGCTGCAGCTCCTTGCCGATTCCCTCGAAGGCCTCGATCGCCCGTGCGAAGGGGCCCCCACCCGCCGATCCGGCAATCGACCCAATCTTGTCCCGGATGGTGTGCTGGTATTTCGGAAGGTCGGCGCCGAGCCCCGCGAGCTGCATGCTCATCACGCCGACAAGGAGGGCGATGGCCCCGAATGCCGCCGCCACGGTGACCATCACCGCGATGCTTGACGGGAGCCGCAGACGCTGCAGCCCGCGCACGGCGGGCGCCAGGACGAAACTCAGAAGCACCGCAAGCGCGACGGGGACGAAGACCTCTCGCCCGAGATAGAGGATCGCCCCGAGCGTGAGGACCAGGAGCGAGGCGGCCAGCATCGTGTAGAGCGGCAGGCCGCGCTTCAGCAGTCGGGAGGTCTCGAGATCCATGGTCAGGCGTCCGCCTTCGTCGGTGCTGGTGCCGCGGCCTTCGGCCTCGCCAGCGGCGTACGGGTTGGCGCGCTCGCGGGAGCCAGCGACCGCAGATGGCCGGCGAGGTCCTGCATGCTGACCCGCCCCTTCTGATAGACCCGCGCGCCGCCGCCCTTGAGCTCCGCCCGCTCCGCCGCGGTGAGGTCGCGCGCCGTCATCACCACGACCGGGATCTCCGCCCAGGCGGGCACGGTCCGGAATTCGCGGAGAAAGGCGAAGCCGTCCATCTCGGGCATGTTGAGGTCGAGAAAGACGAGGGCGGGCGTCCGAAGCCGGGCCGCCTCGAGCGCCACGCGTCCGTTCTCGGCCGTGCTCGCCGTCCAGCCCTGTTTCGCGAGGAGCTGTTCGAGCCGCCCCCGGGTATCGGTATCGTCGTCGACGACGAGCACGTCGCCTTTCGGCGCCTGCATCTCGACCCGGGCCAGGACCTCCTTCAGCTTCTCCCAGTCGATCGGCTTCAGCAGGTAGTCCGAGGCGCCGAGCGAGAAGCCGAGGGTCTGCTCGTCGATCACCGTGCACATGATGACCGGGATGGCGGCGAGGCGCGGGTCGGTCTTCAGGCTGCGCAGCACCTCCCATCCGTCCATCCGCGGCATCGTCACGTCGAGGAGGATGACGCGGGGCTTCAGAAGCTCGGCAAGCGACAGGCCTGAACGACCATCGGCCGCGACCCGAACCGTGAAACCCTCCTTCTTCAGGAAGCGGGTCAGGAGTTCGCGCGTGGACGGGTCGTCGTCGATGACGAGCACCATGTCGTCTTCGGCGCCGGCGGCATCGACGACGGTGGCGTCGCCATCTTCCGTGTCGCTCGGCAGGAGGGTCGCCGGGATCGTGATGGTGAAGGTCGACCCCTCGCCGGGCCGGCTCTCGACCGCGGCGGAGCCGCCCAGCATGTCTGTGAAGGCCCGTGTGATGGCGAGTCCCAGCCCGGTCCCGCCGAAGCGGCGGGTGGTCGAGGCATCCGCCTGGCTAAACCGCTCGAACAGCCTGGCGAGCTGCTCCTCGGTCATGCCGAGGCCCGTGTCGCGGACGGTGAAGACCACGTCGTCCTGGCCGTCCAGGACCTCCCTGTGGACGGCGAGCGTGATCGTGCCGTTCTCCGTGAACTTCGCCGCATTGCTGAGGAGATTGATCAGGACCTGCCTGATCTTGACGACATCGGAATGCATGCTCCCGAGCTCGTCGCGGGCCTCGACATGGAGCGTGTTGCCCTTCTTCTCGATCAGTGAGCCGACAGTCGAGGCGACGTCCTTGACCATCTCCGCGATGGCGAAGGTCTCGGCGAAGACCTCCATCTTGTCGGCCTCTATCTTGGAGATATCGAGGACGTCGTTGATGAGGCTGAGGAGGTGGCGGGCATTCGACTTGATCTTGCCCAGATCCTCGAGGAGGTGCTTCTCGCCGAGCTCCTCCATCTCCTCCTCCAGCATCTCGCTGTAGCCGATCACCGCGGAGAGCGGTGTGCGGAGTTCGTGGCTCATATTGGCCAGGAACTGGCTCTTGGCCCGGTTGGCATCCTCGGCCACGTCTCGCGCTGCTTCGAGTTCCTTCTCCTGCTCGCGCTGCTCGGAGATGTCGGTATTCGTTCCGAACCAGCGCTGGATCTCGCCCCGGCTGTTCCGGATCGGCTGGGCCATCGACAGAAACCAGCGATACTCGCCGTCCTTGCGGCGTAGCGGAAAGGTGTCCTGCCAGGCCTCGCCGCTTCGAATGGCAGCGAGGTAGCGTTCGCTGATGGCGTCGACGAGCTCGGGGTCGTGAGCCTTCTGCCAGCCGTCGCGCCGATCCATCTCCGCCGGGCTCAGTCCCGTATAGTCGTACCAGCGCTGGTTGTACCAGTAGATCTGCCCGTTGGGCGCCGCCATCCAGGTGAGCTGGGGAATGTTGTCCGCCAGCGTCCGGAAGCGATCGCCGAGGCCGACCAGTTCCTCCGAGGCACGTTGCGCCAGCCTTCGCCTGTACCAGGCGAGCCAGGCGAGATACCCGACGGCCCCGAGCGCGAGAACGGCCGAGATCGCGGTCAGGATGGTCGCCCGGAGATTGTCGGTTCGCTCGATCCCGACGCGCCGTTTGGTGGACACCTCCTGCAACCGCGCGACCTCGCCCCGGATCGCGTCCATCAGCCTCTTGCCTTCGCCGGAGGCGACGAGGTCCCGGGCAGGATCGATGCCGTTGCGGCGCGCCTCGACCGTCTTGATCGCGAATTCGAGCTTGCGGTCGACAAGGCCGAGAAGAGGCGCAAGGTCGCCCTCCCGGCCGCCGCCGTCCCGCCAGGTTTCCTTTGCCGTTGCGGTGGTCTCCGACAGCGTCGAGATCGAGCTCTGATAGGGATCGAGATAGGATTCGAGGCCGGTGAGCAGGAAGCCGCGCGAGCCGGTCTCGATATCGCGCACGCCGGAGAGGACGCGCTCCAGGCTCAGCGTGATCGCGTGCTGGGCCGCGATCCGATTTCGATCGAAGCTCGAGGCCGCCACGTTCCATATCGTGACGAGAACCGCCACGCCGAAGAGCGCGGCCGCCAGACGCGGCCCGAAGCGGACCCACCAGGCGCGCGACCATCGCTCGTCGTCATCCGGGCGGGAGCGGTTGAACATGCCGTCGATGTCTCGAAATCTGTCGGGGACCTGCATGCGAACACATCCGCGGCTCCGAGGTTGCGGTGCAATGCCGCTTTTCGCGAAATGCTCTCCGGCGTGGCATGCGCGGCCTCCTGCCGGGGCACCGCGCTTGACAAGCGGGCGCACCGCATGGTCGGACCCCCGCTCTCCAGGCGGCCTCATCCATGCATCGTTATCGCAGCCACACCTGCGGCGCTCTTCGCGAGTCCGACATCGGCCAGACCGTCCGGCTCTCCGGCTGGTGCCACCGCATCCGCGACCATGGCGGGGTGCTCTTCATCGACCTGCGCGACCATTACGGCCTGACGCAATGCGTGGCCGACCCGGATTCGCCGGCTTTCGCCCTCGTGAACGAGGTGCGGTCGGAATGGGTCGTGCGCGTCGATGGCCGCGTCCGCCAGCGCCCGCCCGGAACCGCGAATGCCGAGCTGCCGACCGGACAGATCGAACTCTACATCACCGAGATGGAGGTCCTCGGGCCGGCGGCCGAGCTGCCGGTGCCGGTCTTCGGCGACCAGGAATATCCGGAGGAGGTGCGCCTCAAGCACCGCTTCCTCGACCTCCGCCGGGACAAGCTCCACCGCAACATCATGCGCCGGGGCGAGGTCATCGACTCGATCCGCCGCCGCATGAAGGAGGGCGGCTTCTTCGAGTTCCAGACGCCGATCCTGACGGCCTCCTCGCCCGAGGGGGCGCGCGACTTCCTGGTCCCTTCGCGGCTGCATCCCGGAAAGTTCTACGCGCTGCCGCAGGCGCCGCAGCAATTCAAGCAGCTGACGATGATCGCGGGGTTCGACCGCTATTTCCAGATCGCGCCCTGTTTCCGGGACGAGGATGCCCGCGCCGACCGCTCGCCGGGCGAATTCTACCAGCTCGACTTCGAGATGAGCTTCGTCACCCAGGAGGACGTCTTCCAGGCGGTGGAGCCGGTGCTCCGCGGCGTGTTCGAGGAATTCGCCGACGGCAAGCGCGTCACGGGCGAGTTCCCGCGCATCACCTTCGCGGAGGCGGCGCTCCGCTACGGCACCGACAAGCCGGACCTCCGCAACCCGCTCCAGATCGCGGATGTCACGGCTGACTTCGCCGACGAGGGCGTGACCTTCAATGCCTTCAAGAACGTCATCAAGGCCGGCGGCGTAGTGCGGGCCATCCCGGCGCCGGAAGCGGCCTCGCAGCCGCGCTCCTTCTTCGACAGGCTCAACGAATGGGCGCGGTCAGAGGGTGCGGCCGGGCTCGGCTACATCGTCTTCTCCGACGAGAGCGGCCGGCTCGAGGGCAAGGGCCCGATCGCGAAATTCATCCCGCCCGATGTCCAGGCCGCGATCGCGATGCGGGCGGGCGTCGGCGCGGGCGACGCCGTCTTCTTCGCGGCGGGCGAGGAGGCCAAGGCCGCGAGCCTCGCCGGCAAGGCCCGGATTCGGATCGGCGACGAGCTCGATCTCTCCGACAAGGACCAGTTCGCCTTCTGCTGGATCACCGACTTCCCGATGTACGAGTGGTCGGAGGAGGAGAAGAAGATCGACTTCTCTCACAACCCCTTCTCCATGCCGAATTTCGACCACGACGCCTTCCTGGCCCTGGGCGAGGCCGACCGGGATACGATCCTCGGCATCAAGGCCTTCCAGTACGACATCGTCTGCAACGGCATCGAATTGTCCTCGGGCGCGATCCGCAACCATCGCCCCGAGATCATGCGCAAGGCCTTCGCGCTCGCCGGCTATGGCGAGGAGGTGCTGGAAGCGAAGTTCGGCGGCATGCTGCGCGCGCTCACCTACGGCGCCCCGCCGCACGGCGGCATCGCACCCGGCATCGACCGCATCGTCATGCTCCTCTGCGGCGAGCAGAATCTGCGCGAGGTGGTGCTCTACCCGATGAACCAGCGGGCGGAGGACCTGCTCATGGGAGCGCCGAGCGAGGTGACCCCGAAGCAGTTGCGGGAGCTGCATATCCGGCTGAACCTGCCGCAGAAGGCGTGACGGCTTGGGCCGGCAAGAATTCGGGCAGGTCGTTGGGTAGTATGCGCCGTTCGATCAGGTCGATGTAGACTAGCTTCGGGCACGCCGCCCCTAGCCGGGATCGACCTCCCGCGCGAACGCCTCGATCCTTGCCGGGAAGGCCTCAGCCAGTCGCAGCCCGGCCTCGATCGCGCGCGTCGCCTTCTCCGGCTGGAACGTGAGATCGTAGACGTGCATCGCGAGATGGCGGAATGCACGTGTGTCCTGGGCGTCCGCGGCAAGGTTTGAGGGGAGAATGGCCCCTCTCGACCCAGGGATCGGCGTCGCGCATCGCGTGATCAGCCGAGCATGCCAGTGCGAGCCGGCGGGAGGGGCTTCGTCCAATATCTCAAGCACTCGAACGAGCGCGGATTCCAAGGCGGTGTGTCCGGACTGCATGTAGTGAAGCAGGGTCATCACGCGATCGAGATCATCCGGGCTCGTCAGGCTTCCCGCGTCGAACACGCGAGCCCCTGAGCGGAAATGCCGAGCAGCCGCCTCGCAATCCTGCCGAACGTCGATCCATCGCGCATCCATGATCGCAGCTCTTCTCCGGGATGACCCATCAGGGAGGGCAGGACAGCCATCCAGTATCCGCCCGTCGCGCGCCACGCGCTCCAGAAGCCGGAATCCGCTCCAGCCCTTGTCGGATAGGTCAGGCTTCAGCCCAAGCGCCCAGGCTCGTTCTTCGGCGAAGAGCCAGGCGTCGCTACCCGGCCCGCCTGGAGAGTCGACCATGATGTCCACGTCGGAATCGTGCCGCATCTCGCCGCGGGCGGCCGAGCCAAACAGGATGAAGCGGCCGCCATGCTCGCGCGCGTAGGCGGCGAGTTCGGCCGCGAGCGCCTCCACGGCCGCCTCCATGCGGGCGACCTTGGCGCGCTTGCGCTCGGTCAGGGTCGGGTACGACATGCGCACAGCATAACCCTATCCGGGCCGCCCGGCAGCAAGCGCGTCACCCTGAATGTCCGGCTCAGGGTCGCGCGAAGGTCACGACAACCCGCTCGCCCTCACTGCATGATTGGGATCGAGAATTCCGCGCCCTCCTTCACGCCCGACGGCCAGCGCGAGGTGACGGTCTTCGTCTTGGTGTAGAAGCGCACCGAGTCAGGGCCGTGCTGGTTCAGGTCGCCGAAGCCCGAGGCCTTCCAGCCGCCGAAGGTGTAATAGGCGATCGGGACCGGGATCGGCACGTTGATGCCGACCATGCCGACCTCGACCTTGGCGGCGAAATCGCGCGCCGCGTCGCCGTCCCGGGTGAAGATCGCGACGCCGTTGCCGTATTCGTGTTCGGTCGGGAGGCGCAGCGCCTCCTCGTAATCCTTCGCCCGGACGACGGAGAGGACGGGACCGAAGATCTCTTCCTTGTAGATCCGCATGTCGGCCGTGACCTCGTCGAAGAGGCAGCCGCCCATGTAGAAGCCACGCTCATAGCCCTGCATGGAGAAGTTGCGCCCGTCGACGACGAGCTTCGCACCTTCCTGGATGCCGGTCTCGACATAGCCCTTGACGCGGTCGAGGGCGGCCTGGGTCACGAGCGGCCCGAAATCGGCCGACGGGTCGGTGGACGGCCCGACCTTCAGCGACTCGACCCGCGGAATGAGCTTCTCCATCAGCTTGTCGGCCGTCGCCTTGCCGACCGGCACCGCGACCGAGATCGCCATGCAGCGCTCGCCGGCCGAGCCGTAGCCTGCGCCGATCAGCGCATCGACCGTCTGGTCCATGTCGGCATCCGGCATGATGATCATGTGGTTCTTGGCGCCGCCGAAGCACTGGGCGCGCTTACCCGTGCCCGCGGCGCGGTGGTAGATGTATTGCGCGATCGGCGAGGAGCCGACGAAGCCGACCGCCTTGATGTCCGGATCGTCCAGGATCGCGTCGACGGCCTCCTTGTCGCCGTTGACGACGTTGAGGATGCCGGCCGGCAGGCCCGCTTCCATCATGAGTTCGGCGAGCCGCATCGGCACGCCCGGATCGCGCTCGGACGGTTTTAGGATGAAGGCGTTGCCGCAGGCGATGGCGGGGGCGAATTTCCACATCGGGATCATGGCCGGGAAGTTGAATGGCGTGATGCCGGCGACGACGCCGAGCGCCTGGCGCATCGAGTAGATGTCGATGCCGGGGCCGGCGCCCTCGGTATACTCGCCCTTCATGAGGTGCGGGATGCCACAGGCGAATTCCGCCACTTCGACGCCGCGCTGGATGTCGCCCTTCGCATCCGGGATCGTCTTGCCATGCTCGCGGGCCAGGATGTCGGCCAGTTCGTCGTATTGCTGGTTCACGAGGTCGACGAAGCGCACCAACACGCGCGCGCGGCGCTGCGGGTTGGTCGCCGCCCAGGCCGGCTGCGCCGCTTTCGCGTTCTCGATCGCGGCCCGAACCTCGGCCTTCGAGGCGAGCGCGACCGTGGCGCGGGTGTCCCCGGTCATCGGTTCGAAGACGTCGCCCGTCCGACCCGACCTGCCTTCGACGTGCTTGCCGCCGATGAAATGTCCATAGCTCAACATGAAGAGCGTCCTTCCCTGTTCGCCGCGCCGCTCAGGCCGCGCGTTCGATCTCGAATTGTCCCGTCTTGCGAAAACGGGTCAGATAGCCGGGCACGATCGCCTCCATGGCGCAGGGCACGATGCCGAAAGCCTTGAGCGTCCGCCCTTCCTGCTCCGCCGCGGCGGAGACGACGTTGTCGACCTGGAGGAGATCGACCTGGTCTCGCGTGAGCTTCAAGGCGTCCGGGAGGAGCCCCAGGGTCAGCGCGTCCACGATCTCGAGCAGACGGGCCTGCGCCCGTGCGGCCCCGACCGGAAGGGCGAGGACGAGCCGGCGCCGCTCCGTGATGGCGAGCACGTAGTCCACGAGTTCACGCAGGGTCCGGATCTCGGGCCCGCCGAGCTCGTAGATTCCTCCCGGAACGACGCCGTCGACCGCGCGCGCCGCCGCTTCGGCGACGTCCCCGACGAAGACGGGCTGGAACCGCGTGTCCGCGCCCGCGAGCGGCAGGACCGGGAGCGCGCGGGCGAGCCCGGCGAACCGGTTGAAGAAGCTGTCGCCCTGGCCGAACAGGAGCGAGGGCCTGAGGATCACGGCCCCCGGATGGGCGCTCGCGACCGCTGCCTCGCCCTGGGCCTTCGAGCGGGCATATTGCGAGGGGGATCGCAGGTCTGCGCCGATCGCCGAGACATGGACGATCGGGATGCCGGGCGGCGTCGCCTCGGCGATCGCCTGCGGCCCGGCCGCCTGGACCTCGTGGAAGCCCTGCCGGCCGCTCTCCTGGAGAATGCCGACGAGATTCACGACCGCATCCGCGCCCGCGACGGCGCTGCGGATCGACTCGTCGAAGCGGAGATTGGCCTGGACGAGCTGGATCTGCCCGACGACGCCGAGGGGCCGGAGGAAGAAGCCGAGATTGGGCCGACGTACCGCGACCCGGACCCGGTAGCCGCGGGCCGCGAGGCTCCGGACCACGTGCCGGCCGAGAAACCCCGTCCCGCCGAAGACGGTCACGAGCTTCGGCGATTGTCGCATCGCGTCCATGATGAACTCCCGGCGGCGCCAGCCCGGCGCCGCACGTCGGGGCGATCCATAGCGGATGCGCGGCGAGGCTGTGAAGTCGGCCAAGCGTACCTGAAGGGACGCCGATGAGGCCGGAGCCGCTTGCCGGAGAGCGGGCGGCCGGTTCACATGGCTCTCCCAGGCACGAAAGTTTGCGCATCCATGCAAGGCGTGACGGTCGTCGATCACCCGCTCGTCCAGCACAAGCTGACCCTGATGCGGGACAAGACCCGGTCGACCAAGGGATTCCGGCAGCTCCTGAACGAGATCGGGATGCTGCTTCTCTACGAGGTGACGCGGGACCTTCCGCTCGAGACGGTCGCGATCGAGACGCCGCTGACGCCGATGCAGGCTCCCCAACTCGCCGGTAAGAAGCTGGTGCTGGCCCCGATCCTGAGAGCGGGCGTGGGCTTCCTCGACGGCATGCTGGAGCTCGTGCCCTCGGCGCGCGTCGCCCATATCGGCCTCTACCGCGACCCGGAGACCCTGTCGGCCGTCGAATACTATTTCAAGGCGCCGTCCGACCTCGAGGACCGGCTCGTCCTCGTCCTCGACCCGATGCTGGCCACCGCGAATTCCGCCATCGCGGCGGTGGACCGCCTGAAGGAGCGGGGCGCGCGCGAGCTTCGCGTCGTCTGCCTTCTGGCCGCGCCGGAGGGCATCGCCAATTTCCGCGCCATGCACCCGGAGGTGCCGATCTGGACCGCCGCGATCGACGAACGACTCGACGAGCACGGCTATATCGTCCCGGGCCTCGGCGACGCCGGGGACCGCATGTTCGGCACCCGCTGAGGCCCGGCCCGATGCGTTTCGTCGCCGTCGATTGGGGTACCAGCCGGCTCCGGGCGCTGCTGGTCGAGGATGACCAGGTCCTGGCCCGGGCCGCCTCCGAGGACGGCATCTCCCGGCTCCGCGCCGGCGAGCACGCGGCCGCCTTCGAGCGGGTCTGCGGCCCGTGGCTCGTGGTGGAGCCCGGGCTTCCGGTCATCATGGCCGGGATGGTCGGGAGCCGCGAAGGCTGGTTCCCCGCGCCTTATGCCGCTTGCCCGGCCGGCGCGGCGGAGATCGCGGCCGGGGCGATCGAGGTCGATCTCGGTTCGGGCCGAGCCGGGCTGATCGTGCCGGGCGTCTCGGACGAGCGCGACGGCGGCATCGACGTGATGCGAGGAGAGGAGACGCATCTCTTCGGCTCGGGCGTGCGCGACGGGCTCATCTGCCTGCCCGGGACGCATTGCAAATGGGCCGAGATGCGGGACGGCCGCATCGCCCGGTTCGCGACATTCATGACGGGCGAGATGCATGCGCTCCTGCGCGAGCATTCGATGATCGGCAGGCCCGCGACGGAGCCGTCCGACCCGGCCGGCTTCGCGCTCGGCCTCGAGGCGGTCACACATGCGGAGGGTGCACGCTCGCTCCTGAACCACCTCTTCCGCGCCCGAGCTGCGACCGTCACGGGGCGGCTCGCACCCGCCGCGCTCGGGCCCTACCTGTCGGGCCTCCTCACCGGCGACGAGGTGGCAGGAGCGCTCCGGCTTTTCGGCACGCCGACGCGCGTCACGATCGTGGCGGACCGGCCCCGGGCCGACCTCTATGTCGAGGCGCTGGGGCGGCGCGGCATCGCGGCCGACATCGTCGGGCAGGAGCCGACGCTGCTCGCCGGCCTCGGCCGCATCCTGGCCGCCCGCTAGAAGACCCGCCCGGCGAAGCTCACGCGAGCCGCAGGTCGGGCGTTCGGTCAAAGAGCCGGCGATGTTCGAGGATCGCGTAACGGTCGGTCATGCCGGCGATGTAGTCGGCGGCGCGCCGGGCGAGCTTCGCCTCGTCCCCGACATCGAGGTCCTGGCGCCAGGCATCCGGAAGCGTGGCGGGCTCCCGGACGTAACGGGCGAAGAGATCGCGGATGATGCTCTCCGCATCGCGCCGGACCGCGAGAAGGCGCTCGTGGCGGTAGAGTTTCGGAAACAGGAAGGCCTTTATGGAACGGTCCGCCTCAGCTACGGGCTCCGAGAAGCCGACGACGCTGTGCCCCGCCGCCCTGATGCCCTCCGCCGAGTCGGGCGCGAGCGCCGCGAGCCGGCGCTCACTCTCCCCGACCACATCCTCGACGAGGCGCGTGATGACCCGCCGGGTCAGTTCATGCACCCGCTTCGAGCGGCGCAGGCCCGGATGGCGGGTGTCGATCTCGGCGAGGAGCCCGGCCAGGAACGGTACTTCGGCCACCTCGTCGACGTCGAGAATGCCGGCCCTCAGCCCGTCATCGAGGTCGTGGGCATCGTAGGCGATGTCGTCGGCGATCGCGGCGGCCTGGGCTTCGCCCGAGGCGTGGAGGTCGAGCCGGAGGGGTTGGTCGCGATCGTAGTCCAGGATCGCGGCCGGAACGCCCCGGTCCCGGTAGCGCCCGGTCGGCTGGCCGGCCCCGTCGAGGAGCGGGCCGTTATGCTTCACAAGCCCTTCGAGCGTCTCCCAGGTGAGGTTCAGCCCGGCGAAATCGGCGTAGCGGTCCTCGAGCCGGGTCACGAGCCGGAAGGCCTGCGCGTTGTGGTCGAAGCCGCCGAAGCGAGCGAGACAGGCGTCGAGAGCGTCCTCGCCCGTATGGCCGAAGGGCGTGTGCCCGAGGTCGTGCGACAGGGCCAGCGCCTCGGCCAAGTCCTCGTCGAGGCCGAGCGAGCGGGCGAGCGCCCGGGCGATCTGCGCGACCTCCAGCGTGTGGGTCAGCCGCGTGCGCACATGGTCGCCTTCGTGGAAGACGAAGACCTGCGTCTTGTGCATGAGACGTCGGAAGGCGGTCGAGTGGATGACCCGGTCGCGGTCGCGTTGGAACTCGCTCCGCGTCGGCGAGCCCGGCTCCGGATGGAGCCGGCCGCGGCTCCGCCCCGGATCGCAGGCCCATGGCGCCCGCCAGCGCTCTCCGGGTCTCGCCATCATGGGCCGCGGCCTATCCACTCGTCGGCAGCGCCGGCGGGTTGCGGCGCAACACCGGGCGGCTTACCTTCCGGGTAGGTCAACCGGCAAGCTCCTCGCCATGCAAGCCTCTTCTTCCACGCAGGGTCCCGCCTCTCCCTCGGCCGTCGTTCCGGGCTCGCCGGGCGTCGCGATCACGGATCGGGCTGCCCATCGGATCAGCGAGATCCTGGCTTCGGAACCGGCAGGATCGATGCTCCGCATCAGCGTCAACGGCGGCGGCTGCTCCGGCTTCCAATATGGCTTCGATGTCGATGCGACGCGGGGTGACGACGACCTGCTGATCGAGCAGAATGGCGCCGCAATCCTGATCGACGAGACCTCGCTCGAGTATCTGAAAGGCTCGACCGTGGATTTCGTGGACGATCTGATCGGCCAGGCTTTCCGGATCGACAACCCCCAGGCGGTCGCGTCCTGCGGCTGCGGAACCTCCTTCTCTCTCTGACGCACGACACGGCAGCCGATCGGCCCGGCGTCGACGAGGTGCTTTCGATGCCTGTACACACCGTGTCCGGTTGGCGCGCGCTCGCGGCAGCTCTCGTCATCGGGACGGGGCCGGTCGGAGCGGGCGCGATGCTCTCGCTCGTCGCCTCACCCGCAGCCGCTCAGGCTGCCGATGTGGTCCTGGACGACCTCCGACTGGACCTCGGCCAGATCACCTACCGGGCGGCCCGCGCGGAGTTTCGCGGTACGCCTCTCAGCAAGGCTGAACTGACGAGCCTTCTCGACCCGGCTTCTCCCGAGGCGCTCGCCGTGAGGGTCGCCCGGCTGCAAGCGGCCGAGATCGCGATCCCCGAGATCACCTCGGAGGTCGCCACCCCGCACGGGCCGCAGGTGACGCGTTATCGCGACGTCCTGTTCACGAACGTGGCGGCAGGCAGGATCGCCTCGGTCGCAGCCGCGGGCGGCACGATCGAGGCGCGCGGGCCGGACGGCCTGTCGACCGGCACCTTCGGGCGGTTCGCCCTCCAGAATCTCGATCTCGGCCTCGCGGTCTCCCTGATGACGGAGAAGGCGACCTCCGCAACCCCGGCGATGAAGCCCCTCTACGGCAGCTTCTCGATCGAGATGCTGCGCCTCGTCGATGCCGGCGGCACGACGACCACGGTCGGCCGCATCTTCGGCCGCGATCTCTCGGCCCGCCCGACCGCGGAAGGCTGGCTCGGCAGCCTCAACATCCTGGGTGCCAACCCGGACCTCAAGAAGGCCTCGCCCGAAGATCGGAAACGCGGCTTCGAGGCCATGGCCGACCTGTTCGGCGCCTTCGAGCTCGGGGCCATGGAGGCGGTCGAGGTCGCGTTCGGGGGAAAGGACCCGAATTCGGGGTCGGGCCGCATCGCCCGGATCGGCTTCAAGGGAGGCACCGCGTCCCAACCCGCCGACATCGCGATCGACGGGTTCGAGGCCGGCTCGAACGACGGCAGCGTCCGCTTCGCTTCGCTCTCCTTCGGCGGGTTCTCGCTCCAGCCGATGCTGGACGGGCTGCGCGGCCTCGGCGCTACCACGCCTGACGAGATGTCGCCCGCGCAGATGCGCAAGCTGTTCCCGATCGTCGGCCGGACCCGGCTCTCCCAGCTCGAGGTCGACCTTCCGTCCGGCGACATGCCTCGCCTGTCCGGCCCGTCGCCCAGGATGAAGATCGCGCTCGCCGACGCCGAGATGGTGGCCGACAAGGCGGTCGAAGGCATCCCGAGCGACCTCCGCTTCTCGCTCCGCAATCTCACCTTTCCGATCGCGGCCAATCCCGACAATGACGGCCTGAAGCAGCTCGCCGGGCTCGGCTACGACCGCTTCGACGCGTCCGCGACCGCGAATATCGGGTGGAACGAGGCCGGCCAGGAACTCATGCTGCGCGAGATTTCGGTCGACGGAGCCTCGATGGGCAGCGCCGTCATCCGCGGCATCGTCGGAAACGCGACCCGCGACCTGTTCAATCCGGACAGCGCGATCGCGTCGGTGGCCCTCCTCGGGGCGACCGGAAAGTCGGCCGAGGTCACGCTCGAGAACCGGGGCCTGTTCGAGCGCATCATCGCCCGCGAGGCGCGCCGGCAGAAGCGTGCCGCCGAGGACATCCGGCGCGAATACGGCATGGCGGCCGCAGTCGGCATCCCGGCCATCCTGGGCAATTCGGCGGGCGCGAAAACGCTCGCCCAGGCCGTCGCCCGCTTCGTCGCGAAGCCCGGCAAATTGACGATCCGGGCCCGCGCGAAACAGGCCGCCGGGTTCGGCGTCGCGGACTTTTCCGCCCGGCCGGATCCGGGCTCCGTGCTCGAGGCGCTCGAGATCAGCGCCGTCGCGGAATAGGTCAGATCGCGTAGGGCGGAGCTTCGCGCTCGAGTCCCGACTGCGCTTCGACCACGGCGACGGCCGTCATGTTGACGATGCCCCGGGCGGTCACGGACGGTGTCAGGAGATGGACGGGCTTCGCCGGACCCACCAGGATCGGGCCGACCGGCAGCGCGTCCGCCAGCACCTTCACCAGCTGGAAGGCGATATTCGCGGCGTCCAGATTCGGCATGATCAGCAGATTCGCCTCCCCTTTCAGGGCGGAGCCGGGGTGGACGCGGTCCCGGATCAGTTGCGACAGCGCGGTATCGGCCGCCATCTCCCCGTCGATCTCCAGCGCCGGCGCCCGCTCGCGCACCAGGGCAAGGGCGTGCCGCATCTTCCGGGCGGAGGGGGAATCGGACGAGCCGAAATCCGAATGCGAGAGGAGCGCGATCTTCGGGTCCATGCCGAAGCGCCTGACGTGGCTCGCGCAGGAGATCGTCATCTCGGCGATGTCCTCGGCCGTCGGGTCCGGACGCACATGCGTGTCGGCCAGGAAATAGGCACCCTTCGAAGTGACGAGCAGGCTCATCGCCGCGATCTCGTGCAGGCCGGGCGCGAGGCCGATGATGTCCGAGATGTGGCGGAGATTGGACCGGAAGCGCCCCTCCAGGCCGCACAGGAGCGCGTCGCCGTCGCCGCGCTGCAGGGCGAGCGCGCCGATGACGGTGGCGTTGGTGCGGACGAGGGTCCGGGCCGCGTCGGGCGTGATGCCTTTCCGGCCGGCCACCTCGACGAAGGTCGCGACATAGTCGCGGTAGCGCGGGTCGTCCTCGGGATTGGTGAGGTCGAAATCGCGGCCCGGCACCATCGACAGGCCGAACCTCTTGAGGCGTGCCTCGACCACGGCCGGTCGTCCGATCAGGATCGGGCGGGCGATCCGCTCCTCGATGACCACCTGCACGGCCCGCAGCACGCGCTCGTCTTCGCCCTCCGCATAGACGACCCTTTTCGGGGCGGCTTTCGCGGCGGTGAACAGCGGCTTCATGACGAAGCCGGATCGGAACACGAAGCGACCGAGCGATTCGGCATAGGCCTCGAGATCGGCGACCGGTCGCCGGGCGACGCCCGAATCCATCGCGGCCTTCGCCACCGCCGGCGCGATGCGCAGGATCAGGCGCGGATCGAAAGGGCTCGGGATCAGCGAATCCGGCCCGAACGGCCGCGCCTCGCCGCCATAGGCCCGCGCCACGACGTCGGACGGGGCCTCACGGGCAAGCGCCGCGATGGCCCGGACGGCCGCGGCCTTCATCGCCTCGTTGATGGTGGAGGCGCCCACATCGAGCGCGCCCCGGAAGATGTAGGGGAAGCAGAGGACGTTGTTGACCTGGTTCGGAAAGTCCGACCGCCCCGTGCAGATGAGGGCGTCGGGCCGCGCCTCGCGGGCCAGCTCCGGCATGATCTCGGGCGTCGGGTTGGCGAGCGCCATGATCAGCGGGTTCGGCGCCATTCGTTTCAGCATCTCGGGCTTGATCACGCCCGCGGCCGAGAGGCCGATGACGACGTCGGCCCCCTCGATCACCTCGGACAGGGTGCGCTTGTCGGTCGGCTGCGCGTAGACGGACTTCCACTTGTCCATGAGGACGTTGCGGCCTTCCCAGACGACCCCCTCGATATCCGTGACCCAGATATGTTCGCGCGGGACGCCCATCGTCACGAGGAGGTTCAGGGTCGCGAGCGCCGCCGCGCCGGCCCCGGAGGTCACGATCTTCACCTGATCGAGCCGCTTGCCGCCGAGTTCGAGCGCATTGAGGACGGCCGCCGCGACGATGATCGCGGTGCCGTGCTGGTCGTCGTGGAAGACCGGGATCTGCATCCGGGCCTTCAGGCGATCCTCGACGTCGAAACATTCCGGCGCCTTGATGTCCTCGAGATTGATGCCCCCGAAGGTGGGTTCAAGCGCGGCCACGACCTCGACCAGCCGGTCGACCTCGTTCGCGTCGACCTCGATGTCGAAGACGTCGATGCCGGCGAATTTCTTGAAGAGGACCGCCTTGCCCTCCATCACGGGTTTCGAGGCGAGCGGACCGATATTGCCGAGGCCGAGCACCGCCGTGCCGTTCGTCACGACGGCGACGAGGTTCTGGCGAATGGTGAGGTTTGCGGCTTCCGCCGGGTCGGCCGCGATCGCCTCGCAGGCGATGGCGACGCCCGGCGTATAGGCCAGCGCGAGGTCGCGCTGGTTGCCGAGCGGCTTCGTGGGCTGGATCTCGAGTTTCCCCGGCCGCGGATTGCGATGGTAGAAGAGCGCGCCGCTCCTCAGGTCGTCCGAGACGCCGTCCGCCATGCTGCTCCGTTCCCGCTCATGCCTGCGCGCGATGCGATGAGGCTTGTCCACCGCCTCCGCAACTGGAGCAACCCGCATAACGCGACCCGACTTCATCTCGCGGCTCTCTCCCGCCGATATGGCTTCGCGGTCGGGGAGCATTCCTACGGCCGTCCCAAGATCCGATTCCCGGAATCCGGCAGGGCGCTCACGATCGGCCGCTTCTGCTCCTTCGCCGACCGGGTCGAGATCCTGCTCGGCGGAAATCACCGTACCGATTGGGCGACGACCTTCCCGTTCGGGGCCTTCCCGGAGGTCTGGCCCGGTTCGGAGGCACTCGGCTCGGGCTATCACGGCTCGCGCGGTGACGTCGCGATCGGCTCGGACGTCTGGATCGGGTCCGGCGCGATGATCCTGTCGGGCGTCACGATCGGCCATGGCGCCGTCGTCGCGGCCCGGGCCGTCGTCGCCCGCGATGTGCCGGCCTACGGGATCGTCGCCGGCAACCCCGCGCGCCTGATCCGCCGCCGCTTCGATGACGAGATGGTCGTGGCGCTCATCGATACGGCCTGGTGGAGCCTGCCCGATGCCGAGGTCGCGTCCTTGATCCCGCTGCTCCAGAGCGAGCGCATCGCGGATCTCGTGGCTGCAGTCACGGCCCTGCGGGCCCGATCGAGACCGTCATGACCCGCCCGGCGGGAGGAGGCCTTCGCGCCCGAGCGCCGTTCGGCCGAGCATGAAGGCCAGCGCGCCCGCGGCCGAGCCGGCATAGCGCTCGATCAACGACGGACGAAGGGTCAGGCAGGCGAGCAGGGCTTTGGGGGCGTTCAGGGCGAACATGACGGGCGCGGAGCCGGGCAGCCCGTACTTTTCCGAGACATAGGCTCGCGACCAGGCCTGATGCCAGCGCGACCGGAAAATGCGGCCCCGGGCGGGCGCGCTCGATCGTCCTCGGCCATGCCGGGCGACCGCGTCATGGACATGGACAAGGGCTTGACCGGCATCGGCCAGCCGCCGGCAAAGGTCGTCATCCTCATAGAAGAGGAAGATGTTCTCGTCGAAGCCGCCGAGCGACAGGAACAGCTCTCGCCGGATCATGAAACAGGCGCCCGACAGGAATGGCGCGCAGGCATCGCCGTCCGGCCGGCACGGAAAACCCTCCGGGTTGGTTAGGCGGGTCGCGAGCAGCGAGCGCGGCTGGAAGAAGAAGCGGCCGTCCTCCTCTAGGATGCGAGGCGCCCACATGCCGGCATCCGGGTAGTGTTCAGTGGCCGCCAGCAGAGCCGCCACGGCGCCCTCGTCCAGCACGATGTCCGGATTGGCGATCAGCAGGAACTCCGCCGTGCTCGCTTGCGCGCCCGCATTGTTCGCGCGGCCATACCCCTCGTTGCGGGCGAGAGCGACGACCCTCGCGCCGTGCTGTCGCGCGAGGTCGGCCGAGCCGTCGCGGCTCCCATTGTCGACGACCAGCGCCGGCACGCCCTCGCGCCGGACCGCGGCGAGGCAACCGGGAAGGCGCTCCGCCGAGTGATGAGCGACGACCAGCGCTTCGAGAGGAGCCGAAGAGTCCACGAGGATCGGCTTGCCGCGAGGCGCGGGCACGTGGCAAGCCCACCCTACCTGCGACGGTGCCGGATCGAGGCGCACCTTCATCAGGTACGGCGAAAGCCGAATGGTCCAGAAGGAAGCGTTGCGATGAAGCGGGACCGCGATGACCGCCAGGATTCCTCTTGGCCGGCTGCCTCGGCGCGCGCGACCTCGAGATCGCGGACGCTTCAGGGCGTGAATCACGGGCGATTGCGGGCCTTCGCGCTGGCCCTGGCGCTCGCGTCCGGCCACCCGGCCTGGGCTGCCTGTCTCGCCCCGACCCCGCCCGATACCGCGGCACGGCCGGCCAAGCCGACCCTTCCCGCGAGGGGCCCGTGCGTGGACGCGAAACCCGGGACGGCCGGGTGTCTCGGTTGGGAATCCTACAAGTACAATGACGACGTGAAGGCCTATAACGAGCAGGTCCGGGCGTTTCAGATTGCGGCGAACGCTTACGTCGCGAAGCTGAACGACTACGTGAATGCCGGCGCACAATATGCGAGATGCGAGGTCGAGGCGCTGAAGTGACCTCCTCGCGGGGCGGAGACATCGTGATGGGAGCCGAGCCGGCACCGGCCAGGATGGATGTCGACGAGTTCCTGCGCTGGGCCGAGGATCGGCCCGGGCGCTACGAACTCGACGACGGTCTGGTGTTCGCGATGTCGCCCGAGCGGGTACGGCATGCAGAGGTCAAGGGGGCGGTTCACCAGGCGCTCAGGGCAGCTTGCGAAATGTCGGGCGCGCCCTGCCGGGCCCTTCCCGACGGCATGACGGTCAAGGTCGACCGGCAGACGGCCTACGAGCCTGACGCGCTCGTCTATTGCGGCCCGAGGCTGCCGGGCGACGCCATCGAGGTGCCGGCGCCCGTGATCGTCGTCGAGGTCCTGTCGCCTAGCACGGCGTATCGAGATGTCGGCCGAAAGCTCGCCGGCTACTTCCAGATCGCGAGCGTGCAGCATTACCTGATCGTCGATCCGGATCGCCCGGTCGTCGTCCATCACCAGCGCGGCGAAGGCGACCTGATCAGAACCCGAATTGTCACGGGCGGCATCCTGCGCCTCGATCCACCGGGGCTCGACCTCGTGGTCGCCGATCTCTGGCCTGCCGAGTGAGCCTTTTCGCACTGCCGGACGACCAGGTCGCCATCCGCGACATGGCGCGCGATTTCGCGGCCGAGAAGATTGCGCCCTCCGCCCTGCATTGGGACGAGCACAAGATCTTCCCCGTCGACGTGATGCGCGAGGCGGCCGCGCTCGGCATGGGCGGCGTCTACGTCAGTGAGGATGTCGGCGGCTCGGGCCTGTCGCGGCTGGACGCGGCGCTGATCTTCGAGGCGCTCGCGACCGGCTGCCCGACCGTCTCGGCCTATCTCTCGATCCACAACATGTCGGCCTGGATGATCGATCGCTACGGGTCCGAGGAGCAGCGCCGTCGCTGGCTGCCGGCTCTCTGCACGATGGAGCTTCTCGCCTCCTATTGCCTGACCGAGCCAGGGTCAGGCTCGGACGCGGCGGCGCTCCGGACCACCGCGAAGCGCGACGGCGACGATTACGTGCTCAACGGCGCGAAACAGTTCATCTCGGGGGCCGGCGCGGGCGACCTCTACATGGTCATGGTCCGGACTGGCGAGGACGGCCCCAAGGGCATCTCGACGCTCGTCGTGCTGGGCAACACGCCCGGCCTGTCGCACGGGCCGAACGAGCGCAAGATGGGCTGGAACGCGCAGCCCACGCGCCAGGTCATCTTCGAGGATTGCCGAGTGCCGGTCGCGAACCGGCTCGGCGAGGAGGGGATCGGCTTCCGCATCGCGATGGCCGGGCTCGACGGGGGCCGGCTGAATATCGGCGCCTGCTCGCTCGGCGGTGCGCAGGCGGCGCTCGACAAGACGCTGGCCTACATGCGCGAGCGAAAAGCCTTCGGGCAGCGGCTCGACGCCTTCCAGGCGCTGCAATTCCGCTTGGCCGACATGGCGACCGAACTCGAGGCGGCCCGCGTCTTCCTCTATGCGGCGGCGGCCGGCTACGACCGCGGCGACCCGGACGCAACGCAACGCTGCGCCATGGCCAAGCGCTTCGCGACCGACATCGGCTTCCAAGTCGCGAACGACGCCCTTCAGCTGCATGGCGGCTACGGCTACCTCTCCGAATACGGCATCGAGAAGATCGTTCGAGACCTGCGCGTGCACCAGATCCTGGAGGGCACGAACGAGATCATGCGGGTGATCATCGCGCGAGGTCTGGTGGGGCGGTGAGGCGGGCGTGCGGCGCCGCATCAAGAGGGTGACCCGATGACGTTCGGGATCAATCTGCGGGGCGATCTGGCGCGGCTCGACGATCGCGAGCTTTCGGATCGCCTCGAAACGGGGTTCGATGATCGTCAGACGACGTACGACAACATCAGTGATCTTTGGGGCCGTCGGAACAAGACGCTCTAGCAGAGCGGATTTGGGATACCGTTAGGCAGAGGGCCCCTCCGATCTCTGATCGGTTCGCAGCCTTCTTCTACGGAGGCCTCGGAAAGAAGAGCCTCGCACGATTGTACTTGATCGATTGCGAGATCAAGGACCTGATGGACGAGGGAGAGCGACGGATCACGCGGCGAGATGGAGTGGAACTAGGCGGCTGACCGGGGCTTCAGCCCCGGTGGGGCATGCAGTTCGACGAATGACAGCATCCGGATGTGCTCGTTGTAGAACTTGCCCTTCGAGTCCGCAGCCAGGAGCCGCTCGTAAAGCTCGGGAGGCACGCCGGCATAGGCATAGCGCCGGCCGCTCACGAAGGTGACGACGAGGGTTTCGCGTCCGTCATACTCGACGCCCGCGATCACGCTCGACTCGACCTTGACCTTGCCGAGCCGTCGCGCGGTGCGAAGCTCGTACTCCATCTGCAGACCGAGCCAGACATCCGCACTGGTCCCGAAATAGAGGCCGAGACGAAGGGCCGTGTCGGCGGTGATCGTGCGCTCCCCCTTCACGATCCCGGCCACCCGGCTCACGGGCACCGAGATGTCGCGGGCGAGGCGGTTCAGGCTGATCCCGTGCGGCTTAAGGAAGTCCTCCAGGAGGATCTCACCCGGAGGGATCGGATCGAGCCCGTCCTCGGACTGCTCAATGATAGTCGACGATCTCGACATCCTGCGCTCCAGCCTCCGACCAGGCAAAGCAGATCCGCCACTGGTCATTGATCCCTATCGAATGCTGCCCGGCCCGATCTCCCTTCAGGGCTTCGAGCCGATTGCCGGGCGGGCTCCGAAGATCATCAAGCGAGACGGCGCGGTGCAGAAACAGGAGCTTCCGCCTCGCGGCCCGTTCGATACCCGAGAAGCGCCTGACCCGCTTGTCACCGAATAGATGCTCGGTGTCTCTGTCCGCGAAAGAGACGATCACGCCGCAAGCGTGACGCCGCCTGCCCATTCTGTCAAACGGAATGGAAGCGTCGGAGAGGAAGACAGACAATGGCCACCATCGCCTTTATCGGGCTCGGCAATATGGGCGGGCCGATGGCCGCCAACCTGGTGCGGGCCGGGCATGTGGTGAAGGGGTTCGACCTCTCTCCGGAAACGGGCCGGGCCGCAAAGGCGGACGGGGTCGCCATCGCGGATTCGGCGCGCGAGGCAGTGGCCAGGGCCGAGATCGTGGTCACCATGCTGCCGGCTGGGAAGCATGTCGTTTCGGTCTGGACGGATATCGTGCCGGCGGCGGCGCCGGGCGCGCTTCTGGTCGACTGCTCGACGATCGACGTCGAGAGCGCTCGTCGAGCTCATATCATCGCGAGCGAGGCCGGGCTGCCGGCGCTCGACGCCCCGGTGTCCGGCGGGACGGTCGGCGCCAAGGGCGCGACGCTCACCTTCATGGTCGGCGGCGCGACCGAGGCCTATTCCAGGGGCGAGCCGATCCTCGCCACGATGGGGCGGCGGGTCGTCCATTGCGGCGAGGCCGGGGCCGGTCAGGCCGCCAAGGTCTGCAACAACATGATCCTCGGCATCTCGATGATCGGCATCTCGGAGGCCTTCGTGCTCGCCGAGAAGCTCGGCCTCTCGCATCAGGCCCTGTTCGACGTCGTCTCGACCTCGTCCGGCTCCTGCTGGGCGCTGACGACCCATTGCCCGGTCCCGGGCCCGGTCCCGACCAGCGCGGCGAATAACGACTACAAGCCGGGCTTCGCGACCGACCTGATGCTGAAGGACCTGAAGCTGTCGCAGGAGGCCGCCCGGGCGACCGGAGCCGCGACGCCGGTCGGCGCGGAAGCCGCGGCGCTCTACGAGCGCTTCCAGGCCGAAGGGCATGGGGCTGAGGATTATTCGGCGATCGTTCGCTTCCTCCGCGACGGCAAGGGTGCGGGCTGACGCCGCGACGACGAGAAGTCGGATCGGGGGAGCGTGGGAGCGCCGGTCGGGCCATGCTTCGACGTCGGCGGTGCCCGAGTGACAAGAATCGTATCCGGCGAAGGTCTCGGGAAACCCTGCCTTCCTCTCGCGGATTTCACGAAACAGCGTCGTGGTCCCCGTTAATACTGTGGCGCTGTCCCTACAGCGCCGAGTTGATCCGGATGCTAGACTCGTGGCTCCGGTCTCTCTCCGGTCCCGATTCCTCGAACCCCCGTTCCGATGGCGCGCGCTCCTCAACCGATGGTCGACCCGGCCCGCGACTCGGCCTCCGTGCTGCGCCGCATCGGCTTCCTGGTCCTGCTGATCGGGCTGCCGCTCGGAGCCTACGTGTCGGCCACCGGGCTCGTCATCGTGGCTGCCATCGGCCTTTCGCTCATCACCGCGGCGGCGGCTTTCGACGGGGCCGCGCGTCCCGTCCGGGAGAGCCTCGGTCGGCTTGCCGCCTCGCCCGCCATTCTGGCGCTCGTCGTGCTTGCCGGCTGGGCGATGCTGTCCCTCGTCTGGGCGCCGGCGCCGCGATCGGGCGCGGCCCGGCTGTTCGGAACGGGCGCCGTCGCCGCCGTCGCGCTCCTCGGCTATCTCTCGCTTCCGGACCGGATGAGGTCGGCCAATCTCTACCTCGTCCCGATCGGGGCCGGCGCCGCCGCCATTGCCACCGTCGCGCTGGCGCTCGGCTTCTGGCAGGAGGGGGCCCTCGAAGAGGCAAGGCGGCTGGAGCGCGGGCTCTGCGTCCTCGTCCTCTACGCCTGGCCGGCGATCGCGTGGCTTCGCTCGCGCGGGCGGGACATCGAGGCGATCGTGCTCGCGGTCGCCGTCGCGGGCGCGGCCGCGTTCGGTCCCGACCCTCTCGCCGCACTCGCCTTCGCGGCCGGCGCGCTCGCCTATCTGGCAACCCAACTCTCGGAGCGGGTCGGCACGTCCCTGGTCGGGATCGTCTCGGCGACCCTCCTCGTGGCCGCGCCCCTCCTCCTCGTGTTCGGGCTGCCGCATGCCGGGCTTCCCGACCGGTTCACGGCCTGGGGCGCCATCATGGAGGCGTGGCGCTCCGCGATCGTGGAACAACCCTACCGACTGCTGACCGGCCATGGCTTCGGCGCCTTCCGGCGCGGGAGCGTTCCGCCTCTCGTCGGCTCGGCCTTCGGTGCGCCCGCCCTGGTGCTCTGGTACGACCTCGGGATCGTCGGCGTGGCCTCGACCGCCTTCGCGCTCTGGAGCGGCCTCCGGAGCACGCTCGGACGGTTCGGCCCGCTTCTTCCCGGCCTTGCGGCCGCCTTCACGACCGGCTTCGCGGTCGCGCTCTCCGGCATCGACCGCGGCGAGGTCTGGTGGGTCGCGGCTTTGGCCAGCGTTGCGCTCGCTTTCGTCGCGGCGGAGCGGGGCCAGTTCAGGACGAAGCGGCCGAAGGCCGTCGGGATGGGCAGTGCTGCATGAGAGAGGGCCCGGGACACCCGGCGCTGCTGGCCGCGGTGGATCGCGACGCCGCGGATGCGCTCCGATTTCTCGCGCGGCTGGTGCAGGCGCCGTCCGACAATCCAACCGGCGATTGCGCCCCCTTTGCCGAGGCCGCGGCCTTGGCGCTGGAGAATCTCGGCTTTGCCGTCGAACGCCATCCGGTGCCGGCGGACAGCGTGCGGAGGGCCGGCATGGTGTCCTGCACGAACCTCGTCGTGCGGCACAGTTTCGGCCCCGGCCCTACCATCGCGCTGAACGCCCATGGCGATGTCGTTCCGCCTGGCGAGGGCTGGATCGGCGATCCCTACGGTGCCGATATCCGCGACGGCTGGATGTATGGACGCGGCGTCGCGGTCTCGAAATCCGACATCGCGAGCTTCGCCTTCGCCCTGAAGGCTCTTCGCGACTCCGGGCTGCCGCTGCGGGGCGCGGTCGAACTCCATGTCACGGCGGACGAGGAGACCGGCGGCGAGATCGGGCCGGCCTGGCTCATCCGGGAGGGCCTGACCCGTCCCGATTACGCGATCTGCCCCGGCTTCTCCTACGAGGTGGTGACGGCCCATAACGGCTGCCTCCATCTCGAGATCACCGTCTCGGGGCGCTCCGCCCATGCGGCGCGGCCGGAGACCGGGCATGACGCGCTCCGGGCGGCGACCCGAATCCTCACGCGCCTCTATGACCATGCGGACGAACTGCGGCAGCGCCGGTCCGCGGTCCCGGGCATTGCCGGCCCGAGCTTGGTCGTCGGCCTGATCGAGGGCGGGATCAACACGAACGTGGTGCCGGACCGTGTCACGGTCCGGCTCGACCGGCGCGTGGTGCCGGACGAGGACGCGGCGGCCGCCGAACGGGCATTGCGCGACCTCGTGGCAGATGCTGCGAGCGGGCATGAAGGCATCTCGGTCGCGCTGCGCCGCATCCTCCTCGCGCGGCCCTTCGGGCCGGTAGGCGACGCGGATCGGCTCGCCCGGATCGTGTCCGGCCGGGCGAGCGAGATCATGGGCGAGGCGATCCCGACCGGCGGCGTTCCGCTCTATGCCGACGCCCGGCATTACAGCGAGGCCGGCATCCCGACCGTGATGTATGGCTGCGGCCCGCGCACCCTGCTCGACGCCAACGCACATCGGGCCGACGAGCGCATCCCGGTCGACCATCTCGCGATGGCGACCAAGGTGATCGCGCTCGCCGTCGCGGATTTGCTGTCCGGCCAGGACTGAGGGGCGGCCGCCCGTCCGGAGGCGGCCCGCGAAACACTCCTGAAACGTCCCGGGCCGGCTCGACATCGTCGGGAAACCGTCGGCCGGCATACCGGAGCCCGAACAGGCATCGGTGCGCGTGATGGTGGCCCAGGCGATCCTTCCCTCCCTCCTCGGCATCGTGGCGCCGCTGGCCGGGATCTGCTGGCTCCCGAGCCGGGGTCTCTGAGCCCCGCCCGCGAGCGCCCGAGCGCTGGCCGGGGTGGCAGACGAAGCTTCCCTTCGGCTAATCTTCGGGTCGTGCGGGAGGTGGCGCGTGTGGCGTAGGTGGGATAATCGGGACGGACCGGACGCTCGGACATCGATCGCATTTCCGGGCGGGCCGCGCTGAGCCGATGCTCGCCACTCCCGAAGACATCGGCGACGTCCAGGGTCGCGGCCCTCGCGGGGTCGCCTTCAACGGGGCTGTGCGGCGCACCCCCATCCGCTGGCGCATCCTCGCCATCGCGATCGTCAACTCGGCCCTCGCCCTCGTGCTGCTCGGCCTCATCTGGAACGGCGCTCAGGTGCTGGGCGACGCCTGGTCCGACCTGCGCCGGGTGCGCCAGTCCGAGCGGTTCCTGGCTTCGCTCGGAGCGGATGCCGAGCGCCTGCAGAGCCTGATCCACCGCTACTTCGCCCAGACCGACCCGGTGATCCTCGAGCGGATCGTCGACCTGCGCGAGATGCTGGTCAGCCGCCTGCGCGTGCAGGCCCGGCTCGATCCGTTGATCTCGGAGCCGGCCCGAAACCTGACCACGATCACCGAACGCCTCGTCGCCGGCTTCGACGAACTCCGCGACACCCGGGCCGCGATCTCGCTCGCCTATTCGGCGAAGATCGTCGACACGGCGCGCGACATGGCGACCCTTTACGGCGCCGTCACGGGGACGAATGCAGACCCCAACGTACAAATCTGGGCCACGCTCGGCGCCTCTCGCGAGGCCTATAACGAGATGATCCTGGCCGCGAACGCCTTCTACCTCTCCGGGGCGGCGAGCGCCGCCCGCGAGGCGCGCGCCAAGGCCGCCCTCATCCGGCAGACCACGCCAACCCTGCTGGCGCTCGCCTCCGAGCCTGCCCAGAAGCGGGCCTTCGACGACCTCGCCGAGAAGGCGGAGACCTTCGAGGAAGGCATCAACGATCTCGGCCTCTCCTTCACGACCCAGAGCCGCCTCCTGCGCGAGGCGATCGACGGCAACGCCTCCGACATGTCGAGCGCGATCGACGGGATGCGGGCCGGGATCCAGTCGCTCGAGCGCTCGGCGCAGACCCGGTTCGACCGCACGCTGCAGGACGTCTCGGTCAAGCTCGCGGTCCTGGCGATCGCCTTCGTGGCGCTCGTAGCCCTCATGGGGATCGCGATCGGCAAGAGCATCAGCGAGCCCCTTGGCCAGTTGCGCTCCGACATGACCGCCATCATGGCCGGCCAATACGATCGCCGCATCGCCGGGCTCAACGCCCGGGACGAGATCGGCGAGATGGCCCGGGTCGTCGACGTGTTCCGTGGGAATGCGATCGAGAAGCGGAAGACGGACGAGGACCTCCGGACCGCCAAGGAGAAGGCCGAGACGACGCTGGCCGAAATGCGGGAGATGCAGACGACGCTGATCGAGGCCGAGAAACTCGCGGCCCTCGGAGGGCTCGTCGCGGGCGTCGCGCATGAGGTCAACAATCCCGTCGGCATCAGCCTCACGGTCGCGTCGACGCTTGCGAACCGGATGGACACGTTCGCGGCCGAGATCGCCGCCGGCCAGATCCGTCGCTCGCGGCTCGAGGCTTTCACCAACGGGACCCGGGCGGCGGCCTCGCAGCTCGTCGCGAATCTGCAGCGCGCGGCCGAGCTGATCCAGTCCTTCAAACAGGTCGCCGTGGACCGGAGCCACGCGGAGCGCCGAAGCTTCGACCTCGGGCTCGCGACCGAGCAGATCCTAGCAAGCCTCCGGCCAATCCTCCGGTCATCGCGGATCAAGCTCGTCGTCGACATTCCGGACGGGATCGTGATGGACAGCTTCCCGGGACCCTTCGGGCAGATCGTGACGAACCTGCTCCTGAACGCAGTCCACCACGCCTTCCCGGACGGCGCGACCGGAACGATCTCGATCGTGGCCCGGGTCAGCGGACCCGCCCAGGTCCGCCTCGTCTTCCGCGATGACGGCCACGGCATGAACGAGGAGGTGCAGAGACAGGCCTTCGAGCCCTTCTTCACCACCCGGCGCGGCTCGGGCGGCACCGGGCTCGGGCTGCATATCGTCTACAATCTCGTGACGCAGCGGCTCGGGGGCCGTATCGTCCTGTCCTCGGCGGAGGGGTCGGGAACGAGCTTCCTGCTCGTCATTCCGATGCGGGCGCCGGACGAGGTGGTGCGGGCCGGGCCGTCCTTCATGGCCGGGCAGGAGATCGAGACGGTGCATGTCGGTTCCTGACGACCTGGTCGAGTTCCTCGATGAGGACGACTCCGTCCCGGCGCCCGCCGCGACAGGCCCGAACTGGAAGGTCGCGATCATCGACGACGATCCGGCCGTGCATGAGGGCACGCGCTTCGCCCTCTACGACTACAGGCTGGGCGGCCAGGGTCTCGAGATGCTGTCGGCCTATTCCGCCCGAGAGGGTCGCGAACTGCTCGCTGCGCATCCGGATACCGCGGTCGTGCTCCTCGACGTCGTCATGGAGCATGAGGGTGCCGGGCTCGAACTCGTCGATCACATCCGCAAGGAGCTGAAGAACGACACGGTCCGGATCATCCTGCGGACAGGACAGCCGGGCCAGGCGCCCGAGCGCAGCGTGATCGTCGACTACGACATCAACGACTACAAGGCGAAGACCGAGCTCACCGCCGACAAGCTCTTCACCAGCCTGACGGCTGCGCTCCGGGGCTACCAGCAGCTTCACCGGATGGTCGAGACCCGGCGCGGTCTCGAGATCATCATCGAGGCCGCCTCGACCCTGTTCGATCTGCAATCCATGCAGCGGCTGGCGGAGGGCGTGCTGACGCAGCTCGCCTCGCTGCTGGAGGTGGAATGCGCCGGCATCCTGGTGCTGCGCGACGACCACCGTGTCGACGAGCAGCTCTCGGTCCTGGCCGGCTCCGGCTGCTACCGCCAATTCGTCGGCTCGGAGGGCAAGACCGAGATCCACGGCGACCTGATGGAGGTCGTCCGGCAGGCCTTCGAGCGGCGCTGCCACGATTTCTTGGACAGGCGGTCCACCCTCTACCTCCGCACCGGCAGCGGCCGCGAGGTGGTAGTCTTGCTCGAGGCCGCCAAGGACCTGTCGCCCACGAACCGGACCCTCGTCGAGGTGTTCTGCTCGCGCCTCGCCGTCGCCTTCGACAACGTCATTCTCTACCAGCAGCTCGGCGAGGCGAATGTGCAGCTCGAAGACCGGGTCGCCAAGCGCACCGGCGAGCTCAGGATGGCGAACCGGCGGCTCGCGGCGCAATCGGCCGAACTCCGCCGCGCGAACCGGTTCAAGAGCGAGATCCTGGGCACCATCGCGCACGACCTCAAGAACCCGCTGGGCGTGATCCTCGGGCGGGCCGAGATGCTGTCCGATCTCCTCGCGCTCGATCCGACCCCGCTCGAGTCGGTGGGCGCCCAGGTCGGCCATGTGCGCGACGCGGCGCGTCGGCTCACCGGGATGGTCGACACGCTGATCTCCGACGCCATGAACGACGCGCTCGACATCTCGGTCCGCCGCGACCCGTTCGACCTCATGCTGCTGGCGAACGACGTGGTCGAGGCGAACCGCCCGTTGGCCGAGCGCAAGGACCATGAGCTTGCGATCCAGGGTCCGGAGACGCTCATTGCCTGCTGCGACCATGACCGGCTCTGGGAGGCGGTCGACAACCTCGTCTCGAACGCGATCAAGTATTCGCCGCCGGGCGGCAAGGTGCGGGTCGAGCTGGCGGAAGAGGGCGACGATGCCCTGATCCACGTCCATGATACCGGCCCAGGACTGTCGCCCGAGGATGCCGCGCGTCTGTTCGGGCGGTTCCAGCGCCTCTCGGCCAAGCCGACCGGCGGGGAAAGCTCGACCGGCCTCGGCCTCTCGATTGCGAAGCGCATCGTGGAATTGCACAAAGGCCGGATCTCGGCCGAGCCCGGCCCCACCGGGGCCGTGTTCACGATCCGAATTCCGAAGGGCGTTCCGTGAGATGAGTGCGCTTCCCCGCATCTTCGTCGTCGACGACGAGGCGCCCGCCCGCGAGATGGTCGGCGATTACCTGAAGATGCACGGCTTTGCGGTGACGCTCTGCGACGGCGGCCGCACGCTCCGGCAGGCGATCGAGGGCGCCATGCCCGACCTGATCGTGCTCGACCTCAACATGCCGGAGGAGGACGGTCTCTCGATCGTGCGCGACCTGAAGCGCCGGCACGCGATCCCGGTGATCATGCTGACCGCGACCGCGAGCCCGATCGACCGGGTCGTCGGGCTCGAACTCGGCGCCGACGATTACCTCGCCAAGCCCTGCGAGCTGCGCGAGCTCGTCGCCCGCATCCGCTCCGTCCTCCGCCGGAGCGCGGCCGCGGCGGCGGCCGAGGCGGAACGGCCGGCCGTGAAGCCGAACCGCACGGTGAAGTTCGGCACGAAGGTGCTCGACCTCGACGCGCATCTTCTGCGCGACGAGAACGATGTCGCCCACCCGCTGACGGCGTCGGAATACAACCTCCTCAAGGCCTTCGCCGACCATCCGCAGCGCGTGCTGTCGCGCGAGCGCCTGCTCGACCTTGCGAGTGCGCGCGACGACGAGGCCTTCGATCGCGCCATCGACGTGCGGATCACCCGCATCCGCCGCAAGATCGAGCCGAACCCGGGCCAGCCGACCATCATCCAGACGATCCGTGGGGCCGGCTACCTGTTCTCGCCGGACGGCCGCGAGCGCTGAGCGAGGGTCTGTTTCGCAGAGGGGCGCGCCCACGAAACAATTCACCTCGCGGACGAAACCAAAAACCGCCTGGACGCCGCGTGGCTGAAAAGGTCGGCCCCTAAAACGCCACCATCGAACGAGGCCCCAGGGCCCGGCGGGGCCGAACGGGCCCAAGAGGGCCGAACGAGGCTCGCACCGGAGGCGGATGTCATGATCACGATTTTCAAGCTCGCCGGCCTGAGCGCCGTTCTCTCCGCCGGCGTCGTCACGGCCTACGAGGCCCCGAAAGCGCCTGCGCCGGACTCGGGCAAGATCTACCATGACCGCATCGCGCCGGACGCTCCGATCTCGCTCGCTGACGCCTCGAGCGTCATCACCCAGAAGACCGTCATGAGCGACGCCTCCCCCGATTGCGGCGCGCAGATCTGGCCCTATGTGGCCAGCACCTGCATCGCCAACGCCTCCGATGCTCCCGCCCGCAAGGCGGTCCGCACCATCACGATCGAACGCCGCGACGCGCCGAACACCTCGACGCTCGTTCGTCTGCCAGCCGAGACGGCCCCGCGCCGCTGAGGCCGCTACGAGGACCGTCGCTTCGGGGCCGCTTGAGGCCCGGACCTGCCGGCACCAACACGGCGCGTTACTCCCCGCGCCGGTGCCCCGGCATGTCCCGGCTTCTCTGCCTCGCGAAGCCCCGGGCGGCGGCTTTCCTGAGACATCCCGCTTTGAAACCTGAAGCGACCGCGGCGAGTGCCTCGTTCTGAGGCTTGCCGCTAACCGAGCGCTGGGGCAGCCTGAGGGCGGAGGCCCTCATGATCCGGACGCTTGTGACTGCGCTCATGGCGCTTGTGGCGCTGGCCGGATGGGGCGCACCCGCATTCGCGGCCGAGGAAAGTTGTCCCGGGCTCGTCGCGCGGCGCAGCCTGCCGATCATCCCGGCCTCGCTCGCCGCCGACCAGATCGAGCTGACCTATATCGGGCATTCCACCTTCCTGTTCGAGACCGCAGGCGGAACCCGGATCGCCACGGACTACAACGACTATGTCCGGCCGAGCGTGACGCCGGACATCGTCACTATGAACCGGGCCCACTCGACCCATTACTCCAACAATCCGGAGCCCGGCATCCGCCAGATCCTTCGGGGGTGGAATCCGGCCGGCGGCCCGGCTTGTCACGACGTCCAGACCGCGGATGTCCGCATCCGCAACATCGTCACGAACATCCGGCAATGGGGTGGCGACGCGACGATCCCGGACGGGAATTCGATCTTCGTCTTCGAGACGGCCGATCTCTGCATCGCCCATCTCGGCCACCTGCATCACACGCTGACGCCGGAGCATCTGAAGCAACTCGGTCGAATCGACGTGCTGCTCGTCCCGGTGGACGGAAGCTATACGCTCGACCTCGACGGCATGATGGAGGTTCTTGCTTCCATCAATCCCCGCCTCGCGATCCCGATGCACTTTTTCGGACCTTCGACCCTCAACCGCTTCCTGGCCCGTGCCGAAGGTCAGGGCTTCACGGTCGAGAGGCGGACGTCTCCGACGCTGACGCTCAGCCGGGCGACGCTTCCCGGAACGCCACGGGTTATGGTGCTGCCGGGCCATTGAGGCAGGCGAGTCGGCCCGTCACCGCGCAGGCAAAGGACAGGACCCGTGCAGATCCACGATCCGGAGGCGACGAGCCCCGTCCGGCATCTCCTCTCGGCAGCCGCCGTGCGAGAGCGGGCAGGGCGGCTGCTGGACCTCGGCCTGAAGGGCGAACTCGAGCATTTCACGGTCCACCTCGACCGTCTTGGGCCGACGGCCGAGGCCGTGATCGAGACGATACGGGCGGACTACCCGACGCTCGACATTCCCTTCCACGCCCGATGGCGGCATTTCGCGGCCGGCGGCCTCGACCGCTGGGGCACGCTGAACGAAGCCCTGCCCTGGGCGGACGCGGCGGAGCGGGGCCGCGCCTCCTTCGACCTCGCCATCGTCAGCGTCCTCCTCGACGCGGGAGCCGGCCCCGACTGGTGCTACGAGGAGGGCCGCACGGGCGACACCTTCGCGCGGTCCGAAGGTCTCGCGGTGGCGAGTTTCGACATGTTCATCGGCGGGACCTTCTCGGGCGATCCGGGCGCGCCGCTCCGGGCCGATGCCGGCCCGCTGTCCCTGATCGATGCGGCCGAACTCGCGCGCGGCTTCCAGGTCCGGCTCGACAACCCGCTCGTCGGACTACCTGGCCGGGCCGAACTCCTGAACCGGCTCGGCCACGCGGTGACCGCCGCGCCGACTGTCTTCGCCCTTGGTGACGATCCGCGCCCCGGCGGCCTTTTCGACCATCTCGTGACGCAGGCCGCAGGCGAGCAGATCCCCGCCCCGGCGATCCTCGAGGCGATCCTCCTCTATCTCGGCCCGGTCTGGCCCGGCCGCCTCGATCTGGATGGGATCGGGCTTGGCGACACCTGGCGGCATCCGGCCCTCGGGGAGGGTGAGGCCGGGCTCGTGCCCTTCCACAAGCTCTCGCAATGGCTGACCTATTCGCTGATCGAGCCGCTCGAGGAGGCCGGGATCTCGGTGGTCGATCTCGACGGGCTGACCGGGCTTCCGGAATACCGGAACGGAGGATTGTTCATCGACACGGGCGTGCTGCAGCTTCGGGAGGCGGATGGGGCGGGGCACCCGCACGAGGTCGGCTCGACCCTCGTCGTCGAGTGGCGGGCCCTGACGGTGGCTTTGCTCGATCTCCTGGCGCAGGAGATCCGCCAGCGGCTCGACCTCGACGCGCGACGCTTCCCGCTGGCCAAGGTCCTGGAGGGCGGCACTTGGGCAACGGGCCGCCGCCTCGCTCGCGCCGTTCGACCGGGGGGCGCTCCGCCGATCGCGGTCGTCAGCGACGGTACCGTGTTCTGACCGCTCAGGCGTAGGTACCGCGCCAGGGGGCAGCGGTTCGATTAACCGTCTTTACGGCTCCGGCCGCTCGGAATGAGGAACAAACTCCGCCGTCGTCCTGTTGAGGCCAGGACGCGGGCGTTCCGCGCAAGGATATCCGGCCATGAGCCTTATCGTCATCCTCATCATCCTCGCCCTCCTGTTCGGCGGCGGCGGCATGTTCTACGGCGGCGGCGCCTATCGGAACCACGGTTTCGGCCTCGGCGGCATCATTCTCATCATCCTGCTGATCCTGTTCCTCACGGGCGGAATCAACACGGGCGGCCGGGTCATCTGAGCGACCGCGCTCGGGACGAGGACGAAGAGCCCCGGCAGCGATGCCGGGGCTTTTTCATTCTCGAGGCAGGCTGCTGGGGCGGGACGGCGGCTCTCAGTGGATCTCCGGCTCCGGGATGCCGCCCGCGCCTTCCAGGAAATCGAAGTCGCAGCCCTCGTGCGCCTGGCCGACATGCTGTGCGAAGAGGCGGTTGTAGCCGCGTGGGTAATCCGGCCGGGGCGCCTTCCAGGTCGCGAGCCGCGCGGCGATGTCCTCATCCGAGACGTGGAGGTGGATCGACCGGGCAGCGACGTCGATGGTGACGAGGTCGCCCGTCCGGACGGCCGCGAGCGGGCCGCCGATCGCCGCTTCGGGCGAGACATGCAGGATGCATGCGCCGTAGCTCGTGCCCGACATGCGGGCGTCCGAGATCCGGACCATGTCGCGCACGCCCTGCTGCAGGAGCTTTTTTGGAAGCGGCAGCATGCCCCATTCCGGCATGCCGGGCCCGCCGATCGGGCCGGCATTGCGGAGCACGAGGACGGTATCGGCCGTCGCGTCGAGATCGGGGTCGTTCACGGCCGACGACATCTCGTCGTAATGGTCGAAGACGAGCGCCGGGCCGGTATGCTGCAGGAGGCGCGGCTCGGCTGCGGGCGGCTTGATCACGCAACCATGCGGGGCGAGGTTGCCGTAGAGGATGGCCGTGCCGCCCGAGGCCGCGATCGGCTGGTCGAGTGGCCGGATGACGTCGTCGTTATGGACGATCGCGTCCGCGATGCCCTCGCCGAGGCTCACGCCAGCCACGGTGCGGGCATCGAGATGCAGCAGCCCTTCGAGCCGCTTCATCAGGGCTCGCGTTCCTCCTGCGATGTGGAAATCCTCCATCAGCCAGGCGCCAGACGGTCGGATGTTGGCGATCACCGGCACGCGGCCTGCGACCTCGTCGAATTCCTTCAGATCGAGCGGGATGCCGGCCCGTGCCGCCATGGCGACGAGGTGGATCATCGCATTCGTCGAACCGGCCAGCGCGTTGTGCACGACGAGCGCGTTCTCGACCGAGCGTTGGTCGAGAATGTCCGAGGGTTTCAGGTCCTCCCAGATCATCTCGACGATGCGGCGCCCGCAGGCGCCGGCCATCCGGGGATGGGCGGCGTCCGAGGCCGGGATGGAGGTCGCGCCCGGCAGCGTCAGCCCGAGCGCCTCCGTGATGATGGTCATCGTCGAGGCCGTGCCCATCGTCATGCAGGTGCCGGCGGAGCGCGCGATGCCGGCCTCCATGTCGTTCCATTGCTGGTTCGTGATGGTGCCGGCTTCCTTCTCGGCCCAGTATTTCCAGACGTCGGAGCCGGAGCCCAGGATGGTGCCGCCGAAATGGCCGCGCATCATCGGGCCGGCCGGCATGAAGATGAAGGGCAGGTCCATCGAGATCGCCCCCATCACGGTCGCGGGCGTGGTCTTGTCGCAGCCGCCCATCAGGATGGCGCCGTCGATCGGATGCTGCCGCAGCAGCTCTTCCGTCTCCATCGCGAGGAGGTTCCGGTAGAGCATCGTCGAGGGCTTGGTGAAACTCTCGGAAAGCGACAGGGCCGGCAACTCGACCGGAAAGCCGCCCGCCTGCCAGATGCCGCGCTTCACATGCTCGACCCGGGCCGGGAAATGCTGGTGGCAGGGCTGCAGGTCGCTCCAGGTGTTGATGATTGCAACGATGGGTTTCCCCATGAAGTCCTCGCGCTCGTACCCCATCTGCAGCGCGCGCGAGCGATGGCCGAAGGAGCGCAGGTCCTCCGGCCCGAACCAGCGCTGCGAGCGAAGGTCGGCGAGGGATTTGCGGGGATTGTTCATCATCCAGCCTGCGTGGGGTCCGTGTTTATGGGTCGACTCAGGCCGAGGAACACGATCAAGGCTTCGTTCAGGCGGCTAATGTCCCCATGATCGAGCCGTCCCAAGCGGGTACCCATCTTCGTCCTAGGAACACTGGAGACCTTGTCCACCATCAGCCGCGAAGGTTGCTTCAAACCATTCCGCTCGGTCGGGTCGATCTTAAGCCGGATGATGGAAGCTTCTCGCGCTTCCGTCGTGAATACACAGACCGTGATCGAATCCGTCGCGTCGAAGCCCTCTTCTTGAATGATCACGGCAGGGCGCGGCTTGTTCGTATAGTCGGCTCCGCCCGAGACGGTCCAGACCTCGCCGCGCTTCACTCCTCGCCCCAGCCGACCGTGATGGAATCGATGAAGCGCTGATCCTCCTCGGCTTGCGGAGAAGTCGCAACTGCGAGGGATTGCCGGTGCGCCTCCGCCTTGAACTCGGGCGAGTCCACGTCCGGTACCCAGAACTGCACCGGACGAAGTCCCTGCGCCCTCAATCGCGCGCGGTGCTCCCGCATCCGTTCGCGGGCCGGCTTCGGCTTCGATGCCTGAGACATGCTGCAGCCTCCGTGGCGTCACATGTTACGTATGGGCGGCTGCCGCAAGGGTCAAGCTAGCGCCGGTTCACCTTCCGCCACTCCGCGAATTCGACGCCCGTCTTGGGGTCGGTCGCAGGGTAGAGGCCGAGGATCGATCGGCCCTCCAACACCTTCTCCATCACGAAATCCTCGAAGGCGGTCATTTCGGTCGCCTCGTTCGCCAGCTCGTCGGCGAGATGGGCCGGGAGCACGACGACGCCCTCGCCATCGCCGACCACGACGTCGCCAGGGAAGACCGGCGCATCGCCGCAGCCGATCGGGACGTTGATGTCGATCGCCTGATGCAGCGACAGGTTCGTCGGCGCGGCGGGGCGCTGATGGTAGGCCGGGATCGAGAGGTCGGCGATCTCGGGCGTGTCCCGAAAACCGCCGTCGCTCACCACGCCGGCGACGCCCCGCACCATCAGCCGCGAGACCAGAATGGCGCCCGCGGAAGCGGCGCGGGCATCCTTGCGGCTGTCGATCACGAAGACGGCGCCGGGCGGACATTCCTCGACGGCCTTGCGCTGTGGGTGGGCGCGATCCTGGAAGACCGAGAGCGGGTTCAGGTCCTCGCGCGCCGGCATGTAGCGCAGCGTGAAAGCCTCTCCCACCATCGGCCCGGCGCTCGGGTTGATGGGGTGGACGTTCTGGATCCACTGGTGGCGAAACCCGCGCTTGAACAGCGCCGTCGTCAGCGTCGCGGTCGACACCTTCGTGAGCTTGTCGCGGGTCTCAGGGGAGAGAGGCATCGTTTCCTCGATTGTCGTTCCGGGGCCGTGAAGCGGTTCGCCTTCGGCGCCCCGGATGACGGTTGGGCTGCCCGAGCGACCCTCGGGTCAAGCCCGAGGGTGAAGGCGTCCGGATCTGCCGGACGACGTCAGTTCTGCACGACGCCCGAGGCGTCCACCGGGACGACTTTGCCGCCCTTGACGAGGCCGACGAGGAGCGCGGCGTTCGAGCCGCCGCGCTCGTCGACTCCGCCGATCACGGACGGGTTGCGACCCTTGGCCAGGCCACCGAACGCCTCCGACAGCTTGGCGTGGATCTTCGCCGCGTCGGTGGTCGTGCCGGCGAGCTTCATCGCCTCCGCGACGGCGTTCAGGGCCGAGTAGTTGAGCGAGTTCTCCGAGCCCGGCTCACGGCTGTAGATCTTGCGGAACTTCGCCACGAACTCCTTCGGGCCCTCGCGGGTGTCGAAGACGATGGGCAGCGTGCCGATGGCGCCTTCCAGCATCTCGTAGCCGCCCAGCACCTTCGCCATCTCGTCGAGCTTCGCCTGGTCCATCACGGCGAAGCCGCCCTCGAAGCCGAGCTCGCGCGCCTGCTTGATGACGAGCGCGGTCGGCTCGGAGGCGCCTCCGACGAACATCACGTCGGGGCTCGCCGCCGTGACGCGGCTCACGCCGGAATAGAAGTCGGTGTCCTTGTTGTAGCTCATCGGGTTCTCGGCCACGACCGTGCCGCCGGCCTTCTTCCAGGCCGGTGCGATCAGGGCCGCCCAGGCCTTGGCGTAATCGTGGTCCGCGCCCGCCATGCCGAGCTTCTTGCCGAAGGTGGACATCTCGACCTTGATGAAGGGATCGAGATAGCCCGCGAAGGAGGGCGGGATGCGCAGCGTCAGCTTGTTGCCGCGCTCGGTCATCTGCGGCACGCTGGTATAGGCGCCGATCAGGAAGCCGTCCTGCTCGTTGAAGGCCTGCATCGCGAAATTGCCGCCGGAATGCGGGCAGAACACCACCGGAGCCTTGTATTGCGAGCGCAGGCGCTTCGCGTTAACGGCCGCCTCGGACGGCGAGTATTTGTCGTCGAGGGCGACGACTTCGAGCTTGTACTTCTTGCCCGCTACCTCGAGGCCGCCGGCATCGTTGATCTCCTTCGCAGCCATTTCGAGGCCGGTCAGCGTGTTCTTGCCGTAGAGTGCGGCACCGCCCGAGAGGGGGCCGGTCCAGCCGATGGTGACGGTGTCCTGGGCCTGAGCGAAGGCGGGACCTGCGAAGGCGAGCGCGGCCGCGCCGGCCAGAAGGATTCGTCTCGTCTGAGTCATCGTTTCCTCTCCTGTTATTTCGTGCCGATCTCTACGTCATTCCGGGCGCGGTGAAGCATGGAATGCTGCTCCGCAGAACCGGTATCAACGGCTCGCCCCCGCCCGTGGATCGCTTCCGGTCCGGTGCGCTTCCGTGGGTTCCGGGTTCCGCTGCGCGGCCCCGGAATGACGGCGTGGCGTGGCCAGCCTCAAGCCCCGATATAGGCCCGGCGGACGCGCTCGTCGCCGAGCAATTCGTCGGGGGCGCCCTCCATCACGATGCGGCCGTTCTCCAGCACATAGGCCCGGTCGGCGATCTGGAGGGCGGCATACGCATTCTGTTCGGCGAGGAGCACGGTGGTTCCGGCCTGGTTGATGCCCTTCACGGCAGCCAGCACCTGCTTCACCAGGAGGGGCGCGAGGCCGAGCGACGGCTCGTCGAGCAGCAGCACCTTCGGCCGGCCCATCAGCGCGCGGCCGATCGCGACCATCTGCTGCTGCCCGCCGGAGAGGGAGCCCGCCGGATCGTGCCGCTTCTCGCGCAGGATCGGGAACATCGCGAAGATCTGCTCCAGGATCGGCTTCGATCCTGCCGGGTCGGCGCGATGCACGTAGGCGCCGAGCGTCAGGTTCTTCTCGACGCTCATGCCCGGAAAGAGCTTCCGGCCCTCCGGGCATTGCACGAGCCCCGCCTCGACGATGGCGGACGCCTTGTGGCCGGCGAGGTCCTGATCGCCGAGGAGGACCCGGCCGGCGGCGAGCTTGCGAAGGCCACTGACGGCGAGGAAGAGCGAGGACTTCCCCGCCCCGTTCGCGCCCAACATGACCACGAGTTCGCCCGCGTCGACATGGATGGAGACGCCGGCGAGCGCCCGGTAGCTGCCGTAATCGAGCGAGACGTCCTCACACCGGAGCATGCGGGGCTCCTGCCGGGACCTGGTCCGCGCTCGGGGTCGGCGGGTGGTCGGCGCCGAGATAGGCCTCGATCACGGCCTCGTTCCGGGAGATGTCGGCCGGATTGCCCTCGGCGATCTTCTCGCCATGGTCGAGAACGACGATGTGGTCGGCGAGCCCCATCACCATGCCCATCTTGTGCTCGATCAGCCCGACGGTGAGCCCGCTCTCCGCCATCTTGCGGATCAGGGCCGCGAGCCCGACCGTCTCCTCCGGATTCACGCCGCCGGCCGGCTCGTCGAGCAGCACGATCCGGGGGGCGGTCGCCAGGGCGAGGGCGAAGGCGACACGCTTCTTCTCTTCCTGGGAGATGTCGGCGACGACGCGCGGCGCCGCGTGTTCCAGCCCGACGAAGCGGAGCGCTTCCTCGGCCTTCTTCCGGCATTCCGCCTCGTCCTGCGTGAGCCGGGCGGTGACGAGCACGACGTCCAGGAGGGTCGAGCGCGTGCGCAGGCGGTGGCCGACGATGAGGTTGTCGAGCACGCTCGCATCCTCGAACAGGGTCGTCGTCTGGAACGTGCGGGCGAGGCCCAGCGCCGCGACCTTGTCCGGCCGCATGCCGGTGATGTCCTGCCCGTCGAGCCGGATGGTCCCGGCGCTCGGCCGGTAGGTCCCGGCGGCGAGATTGAAGAAGGTCGTCTTGCCGGCCCCGTTCGGGCCGATCACAGCCGTGATCTTGCCGCGCTCGAACCGAGCCGAGACATCCTTCACGGCGGCTAGGCCGCCGAAGCGCTTCGTCAGGCCGGAGACCTCAAGCATGGGCCGAGGCCCGTTCGTCCGTCGCGGCCGCCTTCGCCCGGGCCTCCGCAGCCCGCGCCCCCTCCTCGCGCGCCTGCCGGACCTTGATCGTCCCGATCAGCCCCTTAGGCATGAACATGACGAGGAGGATCAGAAGCGGCCCATAGATGAGCAGGCGATAATCTTGCAGGAATTGCAGCGACTGCGTCGCCCAGGTCAGGATGACGGCGCCGAGGACCGGCCCGGACAGCGTGCCGAGCCCGCCGACCAGGATGAAGGCGATCATGTCGAAGGCGTTCGCCTCCGAGGCGATGGCGGGCCCGAGAAAGCGCACGAAGCCGGCATAAAGGGCGCCCGCATAGCCGGCGTAAGTGACCGAGATCACGAAGGCCGTGACCTTGGTCCGCATCAGGGGCACGCCGAGCGACTCGGCCAAGGCCTCGCCGTTCCGGATCGCCACGAAAGCCCGGCCGAGCAGCGAATGGACGATGCGGTCCATCACGAACAGCGCCAGGATCAGCATGGCGAGGACGAGGTAGTATTGCGCGAGCGTCGACTCGAAGCGGATCGGCCCGATCCCGGTCGGGGCCGGAATGCCGATGATCCCGACGACTCCGTGGGTGAGCGAATCCCACTTCTCGATCACGAGCCAGATGATGATGCCGACGCAGAGCGTGAAGATCGCGAAGTAATCGTGCCGGAGGCGCAGCGAGACGATACCGGCCAATGCGCCGATCGCGGCCGTGATGATGCCGGCCAGGAAGAAGGCGAGCCAGTACGGCACGCCGTAATCGACCGTCATGATGCCGACCGCGTAGGCCCCGATCGCCATAAAGCCGGCATGGGCGAGATTGAGCTGGCCGGTATAGCCGAGGATCAGGTTCAGGCCGACGGCAGCGATGGCGTAGATGAAGGCCAGCGCCATGACGTAGATGAAGTAGTCGTTCGGGACGAGGAACGGATAGACCAGCGCAGCCAGAAGCCCGCCGACGACGAGCGAGCGGCGGTTCAGGAGGGCGCTCATCGCGAATAGCTCGGGAACAGGCCCTGCGGCCGGATGGAGAGGATGAGGACGAGCGCCGCGAAGGCGATCAAGTCCTTGAGGTCGGTCGAGATGTAGAAGGCTCCGAAACTCTCCGCGAAGCCGATCACCATGCCGCCCAGGATCGCGCCCGGCACCGAGCCCATCCCGCCCAGGATGATGATCACGAAGGCTTTCAGGATCACGAGGCTCCCCATCGACGGGTAGACGAGGTTGATCGGCGCGAAGAGGACGGCGGCCACCGCCGCGAGGGCGCCCGAGATCGCGAAGGTCAGCATCGAGACCCGCGTCAGGTCGATGCCGACGAGCGACGCGCCCTCCCGGCTCTGCGCCATCGCCACGATGGTCGACCCCATGATCGTGCGCTTCAGGAACAGGTGCAGGGCCACCATCAGGCTGAGGGCGCCCACGATGATGAGGACGCGTTGGATCGGCAGCACCGTGCCGGCCACGCGGAGAATGCCCGGATAGGGCGGGGCGAGGCGGCGGAAATCCGCGCCCCAGATCGCGTGCGCGACCGCCTCGATGAAGAGGAGGAGGCCGATCGCCGCGATCATGTCGTGCAGGGGAGGGGAGTCGCGCAGGCGACTGAAGACGACCCGCTCGCAGAGCACGGCCAGAGCCGCCGTGACGAGCGCGGCGGCGACCAGCGCGACCCAGTAATTCGCACCCAGCGTTCCGGCGAAGAAGAAGGCCATGTAGGCGCCCGCCATGAACAGCGCGCCGTGGGAAAAGTTCGGGATGTGCAGGATGCCGTAGACCAGCGTCAGGCCGAGCGCGACGAGGCTGTACACGCTGCCGAGCGTCAACCCGTTCAGGACCTGCTGGAAGAACAACGACACGCGGCGACCTGCTCCCTCGGCCGCGCTGTCCGTAAGCTCGCCCCGACGTGCCCGCCGAAACGAAGCCGCCGGCACACCGGGCTCCCCCTCGTTCAAGTCGCCTGCCGGACCGGCCGTTCAGGCTGCCTGGATCGCTGCTCGGCGATCTCTCGTTGGCCCGATTCTTGTCATCACGGTCGCGACGGGTCAATCAGGGCGGCGTGGTGCGGGCCGGGAAGCCCGGGATGGGCGATCACGAAATGTCCAGGATCATCCTCGTTGCGGCTGTCGTCGTCGAACTCCTCGTCGGCGCCGACGCGCAGGCACAAGGCCGCGCGGAGGGCAGCTACCCGGCCGTCATCTCCTGCGACAAGCTCCCGTTCACGGCAGGCTCGGTCCGGGACCGGTTCGTCCTCGAGATCACCTCCGGAAAGGCGGCCTACAGCCGCAAGCTCACCTCCGCGGATGGCCCGGACGCGGCAGGCGGGACCGAGACGGGGACCGGCAGGCTCTCCGGCGGCCGCCTGTCCTTGTCCGGACGGGCCAAGACGAAGTCCGGCTCCTTCGAGGCGCGCTACATCGGCGAGGTGAGCGGAACGGGCGGTCTTCTCACCGGCATCCAGACCTGGACCTACCGGGGCCAGAGCTACCAGCGGCCCTGCCAGATTTCGGTCGGCGACGGCCGCGGCTGAGAGCGGCCTCACAGGAAACTCTGCGGGTCGACATCGACCTGGACGCGGACGGAGCCGCGCGGCTTCTCGGTCCGGATCAGCCATTCGCGCAGGAAATCCTGCAGCCTCACGTCCCGGGTCGTCTTGACGAGAAGGCGGAAGCGGTGCCGGCCCCGGATGAGCGCCAGCGGTGCCTCGGCCGGTCCGAGCACGGTCACCCCGGGCGGCGGGTCGGCCATGCGGGCGAGGGCGCGGCCGTGCTGTTCGGCGGAGGCCCGGTCGGTGGCCGAGACGATCAACGAGGCGAGGCGCCCGAAGGGCGGCAATCCGGCCGCCTCGCGGGCCGCCGTCTCTTCCCGGTAGAAGCGCTCGGCCTCGCCCGAGATCAGGGCGGCGATGACCGGGTGATCGGGCTGGTAGGTCTGCACCACCGCCCGCCCCGGTTTGGCGCCGCGCCCGGCCCGGCCGGTCACCTGCTGCAACAGCTGAAAGGTGCGCTCAGCGGCCCGCGGATCGCCGGAGGTCAGGCCGATATCGGCGTCGAGCACGCCGACGAGCGTCATGGAGGGAAAATTGTGGCCCTTGGCGACGAGCTGTGTGCCGATGACGATGTCGGCGTCGCCGGCCGCGACCGCGGCCAGTTCGGCCCGCAGCCGCTCCGTGCCGCCGGGAAAGTCGCTCGACAGGACGATGCGGCGCGAATCGGGAAACAGCGTCGCGACCTCCTCGGCGATGCGCTCGACGCCGGGTCCGCAGGGCACGAGCGAACCGACGGAGCCGCAGGCGACGCAACTCTCCGGAACCCGCTCGGCATGGCCGCAATGGTGGCAGACGAGCGACCGCCGGAAGCGATGCTCGACGAGCCAGGCCGAGCAGTTCGGGCACGAGGAACGATGCCCGCAGGAGCGGCAGAGCGTGAGGGGCGCGTAACCCCGCCGGTTCAGGAAGAGGAGGGCCTGCTCGCCCGCCGACGTCGTCGCCCGCAATTCCGCGACGAGGCTCTCCGAGAGGAAGCGTCCGGGAGGGGGCGGGTCGGCCCTAAGGTCGATCGGCCGGATGTCGGGCAGGCGCCGGCCGCCGAATCGCTCCGGCAGCGCGACCCGGCCGAAGCGCTTTCGCGCGACGTTGACCCGCGTCTCGATCGCGGGCGTCGCCGAGGCGAGGACCACGGGGCAGCCTTCCAGCCGCCCCCGAACGACCGCCATGTCGCGGGTGTGGTAGGTGACGCCGTCCTCCTGCTTGTAGGCGGATTCGTGCTCCTCATCGACGACGACGAGGCCGAGATCGCGGAAGGGCAGGAACAGCGCGGATCGGGCGCCGGCCACCGCGCGGACATCGCCCGAGGCGACGCCGGCCAGCACGCGCTCGCGCCTGCGACCCGACACGCCCGAGTGCCAGGCGGTCGGCTTCGTCCCGAACCGGGCCGAGAAGCGCTCCAGGAAGACGGAGGTCAGCGCGATCTCCGGCATCAGGATCAGCGCCTGCCGGCCGAGCCGCACGCATTCCGCCACGGCCTCGAAATAGACCTCGGTCTTCCCGGAGCCGGTGACGCCGTCCAGGAGGATCACGGGTGATGGTGCGCTCGTCGCCGGTGCCGCAGCCGTGGCAACGGCGGCGGCCAATGCGGCGGCCGCCGCGCGCTGATGCTCCGACAGGGCCGGGTGGGCGTAGCCGGGGTCGGGTCGTTCCGCGACCGGCTCCGGCCGCAGCGCCACCGTCTCGAGCGTGCCCTCGTCGACGAGCCCGTCGATGACCCCCACGCCGACGCCTGCCCGTTGCGCGAGGTCTCGCTTCGTGTGGACGAGCCCGCCCTCGGCAACCGCGAGCACCCGGGCCCGGGCCGGCGTCATGCGGGCGGGCGGCGGCCCGGCGAGCCTCACCCCGACCCGCGCCACCTCCGGCGCGTCGCCGGGCAACCGCAAAACGAGCGAGAGGGCGGAGCCCTTGGGGGCCAGCGTGTACCAGCTCAGCCAGTCGACGAGCCGGCGCAGGGCCGGGCTCAGCGGAGGGGCGTCGACCCGGCCCTCGACCTGTTTCAGGTTCGAGGCGCCGCCTAGCCGCAGCGACCACACCACCCCGACCCGCGACCGCGGCCCGAGCGGCACGGCGACGACGTCGCCCGGCGCGAGGACGATTCCCTCCGGAACCGCGTAGCTGTAGGTCTGGTCGAGCGCGAGCGGGATCAGGATCTCGGCGACCGTGGCGTCCATTGGCGAAGCTGTAACCCTGACGCGGCACGATCATGGACGAAACGGGAACATGATGGCGATCGAATGAGGACGCAACCGGCGAAGCGCGTGGTGCCGTCTCGCGGCGGTGGACAGACCAGACCCGGTCTGAAGGCCCGCACCGGAACCCTCTCCCCGGCGGGGAGAGGGCAGGGTGAGGGGGCTGCGCCCTCGCCGACGAAGCGCGCGCCCCCTCAACCGGGCGGCACTTCGCGCCTGCTCGCCTCTCCCCAACGGGGAGAGAACGACGCCTCGGCTGCTTCGACAGAACTACCGGCCGTTCCTCAGCTCGTCCCCGGGACCCCCGAGCTCCAGGATGCCGCTCGAGGCTGGCTCGGCTCGCTCGCGGACGAGCGGCGGCTGTCGCCGAAGACCGTTGAAGCCTATGGCCGCGATCTCCGGCAATTCACGGCCTTTCTCACCGGACATTTGGGCGAGAACCCGTCGCCCGAGCTGGTCGTCGGGCTGAAGCCGCTCGACATCCGGGCCTTCCTGGCCCAGCGGCGCCGCGACGGCGTCGAGAGCCGCTCGCTGATGCGCCAGCTCGCCGCCCTCCGCGGCTTCGCGCGCCACCTCGAACGGGAGGGCCACGGCACCGCGTCGGCCTTCGCGGCGATCCGCGGGCCGAAGCTCGCGAAGGGGCTGCCGAAGCCGGTTTCGCCGTCTGCCGCCCGCGCCATGGTTGACGACGCGACCCGCGCCGGGGAAGCGCGCGAGCCCTGGGTTTTGGCCCGCGACGCGGCCGTGCTGGCGCTCCTCTACGGAGCCGGCCTCCGCATCTCCGAGGCGCTCGGCATTTTGCGCGCCGACGCCCCGGTCGGCGACGAGGACAGCGTCCGTGTCCTCGGCAAGGGCGGGAAGACCCGCGCCACCCCGGTGATCCTGCCGGTCCGGCGCGCGCTGGAACATTATCTCGCGCTCTGCCCCTACCACCTGCCGGGGGATGGGCCGCTCTTCGTCGGCGAGAAGGGCGGCCCGCTCTCGCCGCGGATCATCCAGCTCGCGGTGGCGGGGCTCAGGGGAGCGCTCGGCCTGCCCGACACGGCGACGCCGCACGCGCTGCGCCATTCCTTCGCGACCCATCTTCTCGCCCGCGGCGGCGAGCTGCGGGCGATCCAGGAACTCCTCGGCCACGCCTCCCTGTCGACGACCCAGATCTACACGCAGGTGGACTCCTCGCGCCTTCTCGCGGCCTATGATGCCGCGCATCCCAGGGCACGAACGGTCATCCCGCCGCGGTAGCGGCCGGGGCTGACCGGCGCCGCGGTGGCGGGGAAACGGCGGAATAGGCCGGACGGCGCGGGAGCGCTGAGCATTCGATGGGCAATGGGGAGAGATCGGCCATGTTCCTGGAATTGCAGCTCCTCCATTTCGAAGACCTGACCCTCGGCCTGACCGAGATCCTCGAAAAGCGGATCGAATCCTCGGACGTCGTCGGCTTCGCCGAGGTGACGGGAGACCGGAACCCGATCCACCTGTCGGAGCATTTCGCCGCCAAGACGCCCTTCGGCGGCCGCATCGCGCACGGGCTCTACACGGCGAGCCTGATCTCGGCCGTGCTCGGGACGAGGCTACCGGGACCCGGTGCCGTCTATATTTCGCAGACGCTCAATTTTCGCGCGCCCGTCCGGATCGGGGACACGGTGCGGGTCGAGGTCAAGGTCGCGGAGCTGATGCCGGAGAAGCGGCGCGCCCGGCTTGCCTGCCTCTGTTCGGTCGGGGCCGAGACCGTGCTCGACGGCGAGGCCTGGGTGAAGGTGCCGAGCCGCGAACCGCGCGCCTAGCCTATCCCTCTGCCCGCAGGATGCGACGGATCACCTTGCCGGTGGTGGTGAGCGGCAACTCGGACCGGAAGGCGATCTCACGGGGGTATTCGTGCGCCGAGAGGCGCTCGCGCACGAAGGCCTGGATCTCCGCGGCGAGCGCGTCCGACGGCGCGTAGCCCGGCGCCGGCACGACGAAGGCTTTCACGATCTCGGTCCGCAGCGCGTCGGGCTTGCCGATGGCAGCGGCCAGCCGAACGGCGGGGTGGCGGAGAAGGCAATCCTCGATCTCGCCCGGCCCGATCCGGTAGCCCGAGGATGTGATGACGTCGTCGTCCCGGCCCACGAAGGAGATGTAGCCGTCGGGATCGATCGTGGCCTGGTCGCCCGTCAGCATCCAGTCGCCGATGAATTTCCGCTCCGTCGCGTCGGGATCGTTCCAATAGCCGAGGAACATCACGGGATCCGGGCGCGCGACCGCGATCTGGCCGAGTTCGCCCGGCTCGCAGGCCATACCGTCCGGCCGGATCACCCCGACCCTGTGGCCCGGGATCGCCTTCCCGGTTGCGCCCGGGCGATGGATGCCGAGGGTCGAGGCCGTGCCGATGACGAGGTTGCACTCGGTCTGCCCATAGGCCTCGTCCACGGTGACCCCGAGCGCCTCACGGCCCCAGGCGGCGGTCTCTGCCCCCAGCGCCTCGCCGGCGGAGCAGACCGAGCGCAGCCGAAAGCCGAAGGTTTCGCGAGGGCGCTGGACGGACCGCATCATCCGCAACGCCGTGGGCGGGATGAAGCCGTTCCGGATCTCGTGGTCGGCGAGGAGCCGGAAGGCGGCCTCGGGATCGAAGCGATCGAATTTGCGGGCGACCACCGGCACGCCCGAGCGCAGGCTCGGCAAGAGGGCGTTCAGGAGGCCGCCGGCCCAGGCCCAATCCGCCGGGGTCCAGAACCGATCTCTCGGCTGCGGGAACATCCCGTGCGGCAGCACGATGCCCGGCATGTGGCCGAGCAGCACGCGATGGGCGTGGAGCGCGCCCTTCGGCTGGCCGGTGGTGCCGGAGGTGTAGATCATCAGCGCCGGATCGTCGGCGGAGGTGTCGACGGCCGTGAAATCGGGCGAAGCCCGCTCCAGCGCCTCCCAAAATCCCTCGACGGGGCCGTCCGGGCCGTGGATCGACAGGATCGTCTCGAGCGCGGGCAGTTCGGCCCGGATCTGCGCCACCTTGGTGGCGCCGGTCGTGCCCGTGATCAGCGCGCGGGCGCCGGCATCTTGGAGGCGAAAGAGGAGGGCGTCGGTGCCGAACACCGAAGCCAGAGGCAGCGCGATCGCGCCGAGCTTGTAGATCGCGGCGTGCGCGACCGGCACTGCCGCACCCTGGAGCAGCAGCACGGCGACTCGGTCGCCCGGCACGATGCCTCGGGCGCGGAGCACGTGGGCGAGGCGGTTCGAGCGCTCCCGGAGCGCGCCGTGTGTGAGGATGTCGACGCGGCCGTCCGGCAGGATGTCGATCACGGCCGGGCGCTCGGGATCGATCGCGGCCCAGCGGTCGGCGACGTCGACGCCAATATTGTAGCGGTCAGGAATGTTCCAGCGGAAACCCGCGGCGAGCGCACCGTAGTCGTGCGTCTCTGGCAGGACGAAGCCTGGCGAGGGCACGGTTCCCTTCGTCATCCCGGCGACAGTCGGGATCCAGCCCGTCCGTCGCTTCTGGGCCCTGACTTGCGTCGGGGTGAGCGGAGATGCAGCCGTCTCAGATAGCGTGTCAGGCCGCCAGCTTCTCGCCAATCTCGCGCTTCAGGCGGCGCACCCGGATCGAGAGTTCGGTCTCGGAAGCCTTGGCCAGGAAGGCATCGAGCCCGCCTCGGTGCTCGACCGAGCGGAGGGCATGCGCCGTGATGCGGAGCCGCACCGAGCGGCCGAGCGCTTCCGACTGCAAAGTCACGTTGACGAGGTTCGGCATGAACCGGCACTTCGTCTTGTGGTTCGAGTGGCTGACGAGGTTGCCGACGAGCACGGCCTTGCCGGACAATTCGCAGCGACGGGACATGATGATCTTCCTGGTAGCGTGGCCGCAGGTTCGGGCGAGCCGGACGGCTCGCCGCGACCGGGCGTCGTGAGCGCGATCGTGAAGCGCCGGGCTATACGGGAGGGGAGGCTGCACCGTCAACAGCGGACGGCTCCGCGCGCCGGTACACGACGAGCTTCGGCGTGAAACTCTGCACCGTCTCGCCATGCTGGTTCACGGTCAGGAACCGCACCAGCATGGTCGCCCGGCCGGGCTGAGACCGGGACGGCGTGATGTCCAGGATCTCGCTCTCCACCGTGAGCGTGTCGCCCGGTCGGACCGTTTCGTCCAGAGTAGCTCGCCGCCGCTGCCGATGATGCCGCCCGCGATCGGGAAGCCATCCTCGACGATGAGCCGCATGGTGATCGCGGCCGTGTGCCAGCCGCTGGCGGCCAAGCCGCCGAAGAACGAACTCTTCGCCGCCTCCTCGTCGAGATGGAAGGGCTGCGGGTCGAACTCGCGGGCGAAGCGCTTGATGTCTTCCGTGGTGACGAGATGCCCTGCGCTCCGGAAACGCTGGCCGACGCCGAGATCGTCGAGATCGAGCTTGCGGTCGGCCATGCGAGGTCCTCCTCGCGGTGCTCTTATGGCCTTGCTCAGCGCGCCGCTACCCGGAGGCGACGTCCCCGGCGAGCCCCCGCAGGATAGGGCATTCGGGCCGGGCATTGCCCTGGCAGGCGTCGGCGAGGTGATGCAGCGTGTCGGCCATCTCACGCATCCGGGCGATCCGCTCTTCGAGTTCCGCCACGTGCCCGAGGGCGATCTGCTTCACCTCGGCGCTGGACCGGTCCCGGTCGCTCCAGAGCCGGAGCAGGGCCCGGATCTGGTCCATGCCGAAGCCGAGGTCGCGGGCACGGCGGACGAATTGCAGCCGGTGGACGTCGGCCGGGCTGTAATCCCGGTAAGTGTTGCCACGCCGGCCGGCCGGCGGCACGAGCCCGATCGCCTCGTAATGCCGGATCATCTTGGCCGAGACGCCCGATGCCGCCGCCACGTCGCCGATCCGCATGATCTCCTCCGAACGTGTTGACCTTGCCATGATGGGAAGGTGCAGGACACGCTGCAAGAGCTGATGCTCGGCGACGGAAGCGGCATGTCATGATCCATCTCAAGACGGCAAAGCGGCCGTCCGATCCCTCCTGCTGCAGCGGTCACGCGCATGACCACGCGCCGGTGGCGGCGGTGGATCCGGTCTGCGGCATGACGGTGGACCCTGCGACGGCGACGCATCGCGCAGATCACAGCGGCGAAGAATTCCTGTTCTGCTCCGCCGGTTGCCGGACGAAGTTCGTGGCTGATCCAGGCCGTTACCTCGGCGATACCGAAGCGGCGCCCGCTGCCCCGGTTCCGGACGGCACCGTCTTCACCTGCCCGATGCATCCGGAGGTCCGGCAGGTCGGGCCGGGCTCCTGCCCGCTCTGCGGCATGGCGCTCGAGCCGGACACCGTCACAGCGGAATCCGGACCGAACCACGAACTTTTGGATTTCACGCGCCGGTTCACGGTCGGGCTCGCGCTGACGCTGCCGTTGGTCGCCCTCGAGATGGGCCGGCACCTCCTCGGCCTCCGGCACGGGCTGCCGCAACAGAGCGTGAACTGGCTCGGCCTCGCGCTCGCAACTCCGGTCGTCTTCTGGATCGGCTGGCCCTTCCTGGCTCGCGGCGCCCGTTCCCTCGCGACCCGCCACCTCAACATGTTCACGCTGATCGCGATCGGGACCGCGGCCGCCTGGCTCTACAGCGTGGTCGCGACGGTCGCACCGGGCCTGTTCCCGCCTGCGATGCGCGACCATCACGGGGCCGTCCCGACCTTCTTCGAGGCGGCCTGCGTGATCACCGTGCTGGTGCTCCTCGGACAGATCCTGGAATTGAGGGCCCGCGATTCCACCTCCGCCGCGATCCGGGCGCTGCTCGACCTCTCGCCCAGATCCGCGCGCCGGATCGCCGACGACGGCCGGGAGGAGGACGTGGCGCTCGACACGGTCCAGGTCGGCGACCGTCTGCGGGTTCGGCCCGGCGAGGCGGTTCCGGTGGACGGGATCGTGGTCGAGGGGCTTTCGGCGGTCGACGAATCGATGGTCAGCGGCGAGGCGATGCCCGTCCCGAAGGAGGTCGGGGCGACCGTGATCGGCGCGACCGTGAACGGGTCCGGCGCGCTCGTGATCCGGGCGGAGCGGGTCGGCCGCGACACGATGCTCGCCCGGATCGTCCGGATGGTGTCCGAGGCGCAGCGCTCGCGCGCGCCGATCCAGCGCCTGGCGGACCGCGTCTCCGGCCTCTTCGTGCCGGCCGTTCTTGGCATCGCCCTTCTGACCTTCGCGGCCTGGATCGTGCTCGGGCCCGAGCCGCGCCTGGCTCACGCCTTGGCGGCGGCGGTCGCCGTCCTGATCATCGCCTGCCCCTGCGCGCTCGGGCTTGCGACCCCGATGTCGATCACCGTCGGGATCGGCCGCGGCGCCGGGGTCGGCATCCTGATCCGCGATGCCGAGGCCTTGGAGCGGCTGGAGCGGGTCGACACGCTCCTCGTCGACAAGACAGGGACCCTCACCGAGGGGCGGCCCGACGTGACCCGCATCGTCGCTGCACCGGGCTTCGAAGAGGCAGGACTGCTTCGGCTCGCCGCGGCCGTGGAGCGGGCGAGCGAGCATCCGCTTGCGGACGCTATCGTGCGGGCCGCGGAGGTGCGGGGTCTTGCGCAACCGCCTGTCGCCGATTTCGACTCGCCGACCGGGCGCGGCGCCTCCGGCACGGTCGAGGGCCAGCGGATTCGGCTCGGCAACGCCGCCTGGCTCGCTGAGGAGGGCGTCGATGTCGGGGCGTTCGGCCCGAAGGCGGAGGTGCTCGCGGCCGAGGGCGCGAGCGTGATCTTCGTTGCCATCGGCGACCGGCCGGCCGGGATGATGGCGATCGCCGACCCGATCCGACCCTCGGCTCGGGACGCCCTCGACGCGCTCGCAGGGGAGGGGATCCGGGTCGTGATGGTGACGGGCGACGCCCGGACGACGGCCGAGGCCGTGGCGCGGCGGCTCGGGATCGACGGGGTGGAGGCGGGCGTGCGGCCGGACGGCAAGGCGGCGCTCGTCGAGCGCTACCGCCGGGAGGGCCGCGTGGTCGCGATGGCCGGCGACGGCATCAACGACGCGCCCGCGCTCGCCGCCGCCGATGTCGGGATCGCGATGGGGACCGGAACCGACGTCGCCATCGCGAGCGCCGGCATCACGCTGCTGGGCGGCGATCTCGGCCGGATCGCGACGGCGCGGCGCCTGTCCCGCGCTACCATGCGCAACATCCGCCAGAACCTCGCCTTCGCCTTCCTGTACAACGCGCTCGGCGTGCCGGTGGCGGCGGGGTTGCTCTACCCGGTCTTCGGCCTTCTCCTCTCGCCCATGATCGCGGCGGCCGCGATGGCGCTCTCCTCCGTCTCGGTGATCGGAAACGCGCTCCGGCTGCGGGCCGTCGCTCTCGACTGATGCGGGCGCTCGCGCCGGATCGCCCCGGGCCCATGACCCGCGGGGTCTTGGCTCCGCCAGGGGATCGCGCGTAACCTGCGCCGGAGACCAGGGAGGTCACCATGCGCCGCCGCACGTTTCTCACCGGAGCGACAGCGCTGCTGGCCGCGCCCGCCATCGCCCAGCGTACACCGGTGCTGCGCTTCGTGCCGCAGGCGAACCTGACCTCGCTCGACCCGATCTGGACCACGGCGACCGTCACGAGCAATCACGGCTATTACGTCTACGACGCCCTCTATGCGGCCGGCGCGGATCTGAAGCCGCGCCCTCAGATGGCCGAGGGCCATCAGGTTTCGGACGACGGGCGGGTCTGGACGATCCGGCTGCGGGACGGGCTCACCTTCCACGACGGCACGCCGGTGCTCAGCCGGGACTGCGCCGCGAGCCTGCAGCGCTGGAGCAAGCGCGATCCGTTCGGGCAGCTCCTCGACAAGGTCCTCGACCGCTACGAGACCCCGGACGACCGCACCCTCGTGATCCGGCTGACGCGGCCCTTCCCGCTCCTCCTCGAGGCGATCGGGAAGCCCGACGCCAACGTCGCCTGGATCATGCCCGAGCGGATCGCCCGGACCGATCCCTACCGGGCGATCACCGAGGTGGTCGGCTCCGGCCCCTACCGGTTCCTGGCGAACGAGTATGTGTCCGGCGCGCGCTCGGCCTACGCGAAATTCGATGGCTATCGGCCGCGCCAGGAACCGGTCGACTGGGGAGCCGGCGGCAAGATCGCGCATTACCCTCGGGTCGAGTGGACCGTGATGACCGATCCGGCGACCGCGTCTGCGGCGCTCCGGAACGGCGAGGTCGATTGGTGGGAACAGCCGCTCGCCGACCTTCTGCCGAGCCTCGCCAAGGCCGGGATCACGCTGCAGGTCGACCAGCCGGGCGGACGACACGCCTTCGCCCGCGTCAACCACCTCCACCCGCCGTTCAACGACCGCAAGGCGCGCCAGGCCTTCATGATGGCCGTGAATCAGGAAGACTACATGCGGGCCGCCCAGGGCGACGACACGAGCCTCTGGGCCGTGTGCCGCAGCCCCTATTCCTGCGGCACTCCGTATGCGCGCGATTACGGGAAATCGGCCATGCGGGGCGATTTCGAGGCGGCGAAGCGCCTCCTCGGCGAATCCGGCTACCGGGGCGAGACGACGGTCGTGATCAACCCGACCGACTTCCCGTCGATCGGCCCGCTCGGCCAGGTCACGGCCGACCTGCTGACCAAGATCGGCTTCAAGGTCGATCTTCGCGAGAGCAATTGGGGGAGCGTGGTGCAGCGCCGCACCAGTCGCGAGCCGGTCGAGAAGGGCGGCTGGAGCGTCTTCCACTCCTTCGGCAGCGCCTCGACCTACGCGACCCCGGCCATCTCTACGCTCGTGCGTCAGCAGGGCAAGGATGCCTGGTTCGGCTGGCCGGACGACCCGAAAGCCGAGGCCATGGTCCAGGACTGGCTCGCCGCGCCGGACGAGGCAGGCCGGGGACGCATCGCCGAGGCGATCGGGCAGGCCGCGATGGAGGATGTCGCCACGATCCCGGTCGGCCAGTTCTTTATCAAGACGGCCTTCCGGAAGAGCATCACGGGCGTGCTGCAGGGGATCGCACCGTATCCGTACAACGTGAGGCCGGCTTAGGGGCGGGACGCGACCCGCGCGGGATCAACCCCCGTCATTCCGGGGCTCGCGAAGCGAGAACCCGGAACCCACGGCGCGCACGCCCGTGACCGTTTCCCAATCCTGGCCCTTCCGTGGGTTCCGGATCTGCGGAGCAGCGCTTGGCGCTGCACCGCGTCCGGAACGACGGGTGGGTGCCTCGCCGTCCTACGCCGCCCGCCGCTCCAGAAAGGCCCCGTGCTCGCGCACGAGGTCGCCGGCAAGCGCCTTCCGGACCAGCGCACGCGTCTCCGCCACGCCGTAGAGCGCGACGAAGGAGCCGAAGCGGGGTCCGCGCGCCTCGCCGAACAGCACGTTGTAGATCGAGGCAAACCAGGTCTGCGACACGCCGGTACGTCCGTCCGGGCTCTTCGACTTGCCTGACGTGTCCGGGAAGTGCTTGCGGCCGACCTCGTAGACGATCGCCTGCAAGCCGTCGGCATCCGTCGAGCCCTCGTGTCCGGCGAGCGCGGCCTCGAGTTCCGCAAGGGCGGCCTGCTCGGCCGCGTTCGGGTCGCGGTAGGTCTTCGCCGGCCGCCGGAACTCCCCGTAATAGCTCACCGCATGCCGGACGAGGCGGTCCAGCACCGGATGGGTCTCGGGCGAGACATTGGGTGCATAGCGCCGGATGAAGGCCCAAAGGACCGCTGGATCTTCCGTGTTGGCGACCGCGACGAGATTCAGCAGCATCGAGAAGGACAGCGTGGTCGCGTTCTCCGCGCCCGAGCCGACGAGTTCCGGCGCCGGCGGGTCGCCCGCGTGGATGTGCCAGACCGCGTTTCCGAGGCGGTTCTTTGCATCCTGGTTCGGGAAGCGCGCGAGAAAGCCGAGATACTCGTCGACGGCGCGCGGTATCACGTCGAAATGCAGCTTCTTCGCCTCGCGCGGCCGGTTGTACATGAAGAGCGCCAGGCTCTCGGGCGTGCCATAGCGAAGCCACTCGTCGATCGTGAGCCCGTTGCCCTTCGACTTCGAGATCTTGCGACCCTCCTCGTCGAGGAAAAGCTCGTAGTTGAATCCCTCGGGCGGCTCGGCCCCGAGCGCGCGCGTGATCTGCGACGAGAGCTTCACGGAATCGATCAGGTCCTTGCCGGCCATTTCGTAATCGACGCCGAGCGCGACCCAGCGCATGGCCCAATCGGCCTTCCACTGGCACTTCACGGCACCGCCCGTGACGCTGGTCCAGACGAGTTCGTCCGTCTCGGGGTCGCGATAGGCGATACGCCCGCCGTCTACGTCTCGCTCCTCGGTCGGGACCTGGAGCACGATCCCGGTCCGGGCGCTGATCGGCAGGAAGGGCGAATAGGTCGCCCGCCGCTCGGGTCCGAGCGTCGGCAGGATGATTTCCATGACCTCGTCGTAGGCGCGCAGCATCTTGAGCAAGGTCGGGTCGAAACGGCCGGAGGCGTAATAGTCGCTCGCCGACGCGAATTCGTAGTCGAAGCCGAACCGGTCGAGAAAGGCGCGGAGGCGCGCGTTGTTCGCGGCCCCGAATGACGGATGCTCGTTCGAGAACGGGTCCGGGATGCGGGACAGCGGCTTGCCCAGGTGGCTCGCCATCATCGCCTGGTTCGGGACGTTGTCCGGCACTTTCCGGAGCCCGTCCATGTCGTCCGAGAAGGCGACGAGCCGGGTCGGGATCCGGTCCTCGGTCAGGACTCGAAAGGCGTGCCGGACCATCGAGGTCCGGGCGACCTCGCCGAAGGTGCCGATATGCGGCAGGCCCGAGGGGCCGTAGCCCGTCTCGAACAGGACGTGGTCCTTCCCGCTCCGCTCGAGCCGGGCCACGAGCTTGCGGGCTTCCTCGAACGGCCAGGCTCCCGCGCTGCGGGCCGCCTCCGTCAGGCTCGGGATCTCCGCAAGGCTCGGCGCCTCCGAAGGGCCGGTCTCGGTCGGTGACATGGTGCTCATCCGGTCACGGCGATCGGTGCCGCCCGGCTGCATACCGCCGGCCTTCCTGGGCGCGCAACACGGACCCCTCCTGGCGGGGCAGCTCTCAGCCGTTCGTCTGGCTATCGGACACGCTAGCGTTGCGCTTGGCTATACAAGACGGGACCAGGATCGTGTCGGCGCCACCACCTCAACACGGTCGAGCGAGGGACGACGGCGACCACTGGCCGCCGGAACTCGCGATCCTCGCCGGGCAGGGTTTTGCGCCGGACCTCCTGCGGCGGGCCGCGCTGCTGGCGGAGCGCTGGGGCGTCACCGGAGACGAGGCGCTGATCGCCTCGGGCCTCGCCCAGGCCGACATGGTGTACAGGGCGCTCGCCGCGGCGATGAGGATGCCCTATCTGGCGGAGCCTTTCGCGGTCCATCCGCTGGCCCGCTTTCCCGAGGCCGTGCTCGGCGGGATCGTGCCGCTGGCCGAGGGGCAGCCGGCGACCTTCGCCTATGCGCCCCGGGGCACCGCCTTCGCCGCGTTTGCGAGAGCAGCGCCGGGCCGCTTAGCCGGCCTGGCGATCTGCACGCCGGAGCGTCTTCGCACGGCGCTGTTCCAGGCGAGGTCGGTCGCGATCGCGCGCTCGGCCGCCGAGAGCCTTCCCCGCCTGCGGCCCGACGAGAGCTTCTACGACGGCGTGACGCCGATCCAGCTCGTCTGGATGACCGGCGGCGCGATCGCGATCTCGTTCGCGGCATTCGCGGTGGGCGGCGGCCTCCGCCAGGCCTTGGCGATGCTGATGAGCCTGCCTTTCCTCGGCCTCACCGCGATCAAGCTCGCGGCCGCCCTGGAGAGGGTGCAGCCGCCGGATTCCCGGATCCCGGGCCGGATCTCCGATCGCGATCTTCCGGTCTATACCTTGCTGGTGCCACTCTTCCGCGAGAGCCGGGTCCTCGCGCGTTTGGTCGGCGCGCTCGCTACGCTCGACTACCCGGCCTTATGGAGCAAATGCACCAAGGGGTGCTGAGCGCCGAAGTCCGGGTAGGAGACACCCGGTGACAGACAAAGCGACTCCACATGTCCCAGCATGCGAGGCATGTTGCAGCCATGCTCGCACCCCGTCCATCCTACCTAGCCAGTTTGGCTTTCGCCATGCTCGGCGCATTTTGTCTAGCGACACTCAGGGCGATCTTCGACGTAACCGTTCAGGATTATTGGAAGGATACGGTCTCCCCGTTCTTACAAGCGCACGTCGGGCCATGGAGCACGACCATGCTTGAGTGGATCGGTCCCTACTGGGCGGGCGTCCTGTCTGCCTTTGTCTTAATGTTTGCTATTGAGATCATCTTCGCGTGGCGCCGCAGGAAGCGCGGCGGACAAGCGTCCGAACCCGAGGTAAAGATTGATCGGCACGCCTTAGCAGATGAGGCGGAAGATTTGAGCGCTAAGATTCTTGCGCTCCACGCACAGTTTGAAGGGCGACGCCGTGCTACATTTATAGCTGACGCTCGTAGCCCTCACAGCGACGGGTCGGCGTTTAGTGATGTAGATGGGATGGAACTACAGAGATATGCAGAGCTTTACGCTACATCCGTTACGCGCGTCGTTCGGCTTTCGCGTAAGTGTATATCCGTCAACGAGGATGAATACCACTGGCTTACACGGCGTATATCGGGCAGAGAAATTGGAGATATTTCGCTAAAACTTGGTAATTTGGCTGTTGAGCTTCGATACTCTCAGCCAGATATACCTGGTTACTCCCCGTTTAAGGAAGCGCAGATCAGGAGAGCAGCAGAGGAGCTGGCAGTCACTAACCAATTCGAAGATTCTCGACCTCAATCGCCCGAAGACACTGAATTAGAAACACGGCCGTAAATTTGCCGCGCGCGAGCTTGTTTCGGATGTTCGGCTCGGTTTCCTTCACGCCAACGGCCGCCAGCTTGTCGACGAGCTGGCCGTAGGTCACGCCCTTCCGTTTCAACTCGGCTTTCAGGAGACCCTTCACCCGGCTGTCCCAGGCTTCCTCGACGTTCTCTGACACAGCGCAATCACCCCCGTTCGATTGTCACCATATGCGATGCGTTTGTCATTGACAACGATACGTCTATGCCATCATATCCGATGCAGACGTATCGGAGACGATGGCAATGGCCGCTCACTTCCTTCTCAGCGCCGCTTCCCGCACCCTCCGCCTTGCAGACATCTACAAGGGCGGGGAGGAAGCCGCTCGGGCCACGTTCGCCCGGCTCCGCTGGCCGGCGACGGACGGCAAGCCCGTATGTCCCCGCTGCGGTGGCCTGAACGCCTATGACATCCCGACCCGTCGCCGCTTCAAGTGCCGGGCTTGCGGCCACCAATTCAGCGTGACCTCGGGGACCATCTTCGCGTCCCGCAAGCTGGCTTTCACGGACCTGTGCGCGGCGATCTGCATCGTCGTGAATGCGGTGAAGGGCCTCTCGGCCTGCCAACTCTCCCGTGACCTCTGCGTCCAGTACAAGACGGCCTTCGTGCTCGCTCACAAGGTCCGCGAGGCCATGGCTTCCGAGACGATAGGCATGGAACTGGACGGCGAAGTCGAGATGGACGGAGCCTACTTCGGCGGCGTGGTGCGGCCTGAGAACCGCGTAGAGGATCGGAAGGACCGCCGATTGAAGGCGAACCTCTCAGATCAGCGCCGGGTCGTGGTGGCCTTGCGCGAGCGCATGGGCCGCACCCTGACGTTCGTGACAAAGCGGGAAGCCGAAGGCGTCGATCTCGCCCGCCGCTTCGTTGCCCCCGGTACGAAGGTCTATGCCGACGAAGCCGCCCATTGGGATGAGCTTCACGCGATCTTCCCCGAGGCCGGTCGCATCAACCACTCGGAAGCCTACTCGGCAGACGGGGCGAACACGAACCAAGCCGAGTCCTACTTCTCCCGTCTTCGCCGTATGGTGGACGGCCAGCACCATCACGTTTCGGCACGTTATCTCGCGCAGTACGCGCACGAAGCGGCTTGGAAAGAGGACCATCGTCGGGAGCCGAACGGGGCGCTGTTTTCACGGGCGCTCCGGCTGGCGCTCGCGGCTCCGATTAGCCGCGCTTGGAAGGGATACTGGCAGCGGGTCTCAATCTAGGTACCGCCGCGCGCCCTGGACGACTACGGCGCCTAGGGCGCCGCTGAATAGTAGCGTGTGTAGCTCCTTTTGCTGCTCGGCCGTCAACCAGTTCCACGGCGTTGCTACATGCAATGCATACACCAGAATACCGGTCAAAAACAAAATGAACGCGAATGTCACCGTCGCAGGTAAACACCAACCCAATACTTTGTGGACTTTGAGTCGATTATCTTTCTTAAGAGATTCGATCTCATCAAGAGTTGCAAACTTATTGTTCTCCGCAGTGGCTGATTGATCAGCCTGCCATGGTCGGTCAGCCGCCCAACCCTCAGGTGGGGCCGGGACAATTCCAGGCTCATCTGCCTCCACGTTCTTTTGCCAACTGCTTGTAGTGGGCCGCTATGATGTTGTCAGGAACATCAATACCGAACGTATTTGGCTCGTATACCTCTGCCCATGGTGTTCCTGGCATATGCGTTAGATTAGAAAGCTGGACTCCGTTGTACTTTCCATACTTCGCGTGCACATCTTTTATGAGCGCCCTGTCATCATCGGAAATTGCCGCGCCGAACGACCAAATGCCCTCATTCAATTCTTCGGTTATCCCGGACGAACCGAACTTCTTTATCTTCTGATATAGGTCAGGAATGACAGGCCCATACTTCCAAGCCTCGACTGTATCGCTCAAGAGTGCCCTATCGCGAAGCGCGAGGGACCATCCATGAGCAATATAGACGAGCTTCATCAACTGAAGAGGCGTCAGGCTTCGGGCCGGCTCGCTTTCGCGCGCCAGTCGCAAAAATTCGTTCGCAACTTTGATGGCGCTGTACGGCATGGCCCCTCCGCGCCGATATAGCTTTTGTAGAGGCTTCCCGCAACGTGTCGCGCTATGAAGGCGAGCCGGCGCTCCAAATCCTCACCCCGCCCCGTTTACCCGGCGAGGTAACTTTCCCCCTCTGCCACTGCATCGTGAGCGCCTGGACCAGTCGGTAGGCCAGTGCCTTCCGCAGAGGCACGTCGTCGGCGTTCCAGCCCTTCGCGGCAACGAGGGCAATGGCGATCTCCCGCGTCGTGAGCGGCCTGCCTGCGGCCTCTAGAGCGGCTTTGGCGAGCGTCCACATCTCCCCGCGTCGGAATAGCCTGTTCAAGTCCATGTGGACCGGGAACTGGACCGGCTCGTCGCCTTGTTCGTAGAGTTGGATGACGGCTGAGACGTGAGAGAGGGCGATCTGTGCCGCCTTCACCTGGACGTCCAGCAAGGCCAGTTGCTTCTCCAGGTTCACCCGCTTGGCCCGAAGCGTGTTCAGAATCTGAGGATCGGACATGGCCCACAATGGCATTATGCCAAGTGACACACCCGGCCGCTGGGCATCATACCAGTTGACCGATGCCATCGTCTGCGATACGTTTGGTGCAGTTGATACATAAGGCCGCGACTACCCGGCAGCCAAGCTCGACGGAAAGCTCCTGATCGAGGAGGGCGACCGGGAGACGGCCGACGCCCTCGCGGCGCTTCAACTGCCGCCTTTCCTGGAGGTGGTCGTCGTTCCGCCCGGCCAGCCGCGGACGAAGCCGCGGGCGCTGAATGTCGGGCTCGCGATGGCGCGGGGGCGCTACCTCGTCGTCTACGACGCCGAGGACGTGCCCGATCCCGGCCAGCTCCGGGACGCCGTCGCGATGTTCGCCGCTGCCGAACCGGACGTGGCGTGCCTCCAGGCCCGGCTCGTCATCGACAACATCGACGACAGCCATCTCACCCGCTTCTTCACCGTCGAGTATGGCGCCCTCTTCGACGTCGTGAACCCGGCCCTGCCTCGCTTCGACCTTCCGATGCCGCTCGGCGGCACCTCGAACCATCTCCGGGTCGACGTGCTTCGTGGCCTCGGAGGCTGGGACCCCTGGAACGTCACCGAGGACGCGGACCTGTCGATCCGGCTCGCGATGGCAGGGCACCGGATCGGCGATCTCCCGTCGTCGACACAGGAGGAGGCGCCCTCGACGGTGGGGGCCTGGATGGGGCAGCGGACGCGCTGGATGAAAGGTCTTGCGCAGGTCACGATCACCCATTCGCGACGCCCGATCCGCAATCTCGGTCGGCTCGGGCCGACCCGGCTCTTCGGGGCCGCAGCGCTCATCTTCGGGGCGCTCGCCTCCGCGATCGTCTACCCGATCTTCACAGGTCTCGTCGTCCTGGCGATCGCGGCCGGCGACATCATGGGAGGCGACAGCCTCGCCGACACCGTCGCGACGGCGTCAGCCTTCATCCTTCTCTGCGCCGGGCTGCTCGCGATGACGGTTCCGGGATTCGTCGCCATCCGCCGACGCCGCTGGGGGTGGCGGCTCTGGCCCTACGCGGCGCTGATGCCCTTCTACTACCTCCTGGTCAGCCTGGCGGCCTGGCGCTCGCTCTGGGAGCTCGCACGCGATCCCGACCGCTGGAACAAGACCGAGCACGGCCTCGCACGCACGTCGCGGGCGGAGACGGGACCGTCTGGGCCACGGCCCCGGCCCTGATCAGAGCCGGGCGAGAAGGTCTTTCGCGGCCTCGGCCGGCGGGCGCTCGACGTTGAAGGAGCCGACGAAGCGGCCCTCCTTGTCCATCAGGTAGACGAGCGTGGTGTGCTCCATGGTGTAGTCGCCGTCCTTCAACGGCATCTTCCTGGCGTAGGCCCGGTAGGATTTCACGACGGCATCGACCTCGTCCCGTCCGCCCGTGAGACCGACGATGCGAGGGTCGAAGCTCGCCACGTAGTTCTTCATCACCTCCGGCGTGTCCCGCTCGGGATCGACCGTGATGAACAGGGCCCGGATCGCCGGACCGCGTCCGGCCATGGACCGGAAGATCTCGGACAGCTCGAAGAGCTTGGTCGGGCAGACGTCCGGGCAATGCGTGAAGCCGAAGAAGACGAGATGCGGGGCGCCCTTGAGCTCGCGCTCCGTCACGGTCCGGCCATTGCCGTCGACGAGCCGGAACGGACCGCCGACGGTCGAGGCCGCGGCGATCCGGGGCGAGGGGGCGAGGGTCAGGTAGGCCGCTACGAGCAGGGCCGCCAGGCCGACCAGGAAGGCCGCGATCGGGGCCGCGAGGCGGCGCGCGCGAGGGCTCATCGTGTCATCCCGGATGATGGACGAAGGTCAGAAGCACCAGGCGAGGGCGGCCGTGACCATGCTGCCGAAGATCGCATCTCCATGCTTCCACCACATCAGGCCGCCTGCCGCGACGAGGCACAGGGCCGCGCCTCCGGCCAGGAAAAACGCGACGCGATGATCGCCGGCTCGGGCGTCATCGGGATCCGAAACGGCGGTGTCGCCCTCGACCTGCATGGATTGGGCACCTTGCGACAGGTCTCCTCAATGTAGGACGGACAGCCGCCGGTTCAAAGCAGGTCCGCCGTCTGGCCAGGAGGGGCGTTTGTCGTTGACCTGCCGTCCTCCCTCCCGTATCAGCACCGGTCTCGCGTGGGTGGACAACCCGCGCGTTCGTCGTTTGGGCGCAAAGCGCCCGGACATCCCGCAACAGCTGCCAAGAAGCCGAACCGGTTCGGGCGCGAGCCCGGCGAGTTCGGATGAACACGGAGAGAACGATGTTCGCAGTGATCAAGACGGGCGGGAAGCAGTTCCGCGTTGCCGCCGGAGACGTCATCACCATCGCCAAGCTCGAAGGCGAGGCCGGATCGGCCGTGACCTTCGACGAGGTCCTCATGCTGACGCGCGAGGGCGGCGTGGATGTCGGGGCGCCCAGCGTCGCCGGCGCGGTCGTCACGGGCGAGCTCGTGGCCCAGGGCCGCGGCCCGAAGGTGATCGCCTTCAAGAAGCGCCGCCGCAAGAATTCGCGTCGCAAGCGCGGCCACCGCCAGGACCACACGCTGGTCCGGATCGGCATGATCTCGCTGAACGGCGAGACCTTGGCCGAGGCGCCGGCCGAGACGCGTCGCAGCAGCCCCGTGGCGGAATCCGATCTGGCCGAATCGGCCGCGGTCGAGTAAGTCACGCTCAAGTTCAAGGACACGCGTCATGGCACACAAGAAAGCAGGCGGCTCCTCCCGCAACGGCCGCGATTCCGACGGTCGTCGTCTCGGCGTCAAGAAGTTCGGCGATCAACAGGTGATCTCCGGCAACATCATCGTGCGCCAGCGCGGCACCAAGTTCCACCCGGGCGTGAATGTCGGCATGGGCAAAGACCATACGTTGTTCGCGACCGCCGAGGGCCGAGTACGCTTTCTCACGAAAGCGGGCCGAGCCTTCGTCTCGGTGGTCCGGGCCGCGGATGCGACCATTCCCGCCCAGCAGGCGGCAGAGTAACGGCGGAGACCCTGACGAAGGAGCCTCCGCCGGTCCCACGGAACCGGCGGAACGAGCTCCGACAGACCGTCACGGTCTAAGCTCCGATCCGAAGGGGAGGTGGGTCCAACCACCTCCCCTTCGTCGTCTCAAGGACCCCGGCCAGATCGGCTCGGGTCTCAAGGATCGGAGCAGCGGCATGTTTCCCGACCTCACGCGTGATGACGTCTTCCGGCTCGAGACCCGCCGGCTCTGGCTGCGATGGCCGCGCCAGGCCGATGCGCCGGCGATCGTACGTCTCGCCGGCGAGAAAGCCGTGGCCGAGATGACGTCGCACGTTCCGCACCCCTACGGTCCCGAGGACGCGACGGCCTTCGTTCTCGCGACCCGCCGGGCCAATGCGGAAGGGGCGGGGCTGACGCTCGCGATCACGCCGAATCGTGAGCCAACCCGGCTGATCGGCACGGTCCGGATCGGGGTCCTGCCCTCGGAGAACCGGCCCTCGCTCGGCTATTGGTTGGGTTCGCCGCATTGGGGGGACGGGCTCGCGACGGAGGCGGCCCGCGCCATGATCGACTCTTTCTTCGCCTATACGAACGGCGACGAACTCCACGCGAGCGCGCGCGTCATCAACGGGGCCTCGCGGCGGGTCATCGAGAAGTGCGGCTTCAACGCGACCGGATCGGGCCTCCAGGCTTTTCCGGCGCGGGGCGGCGTCTTTCCGGTCGACACGTTCCGGCTCGACCGGCGCACCTGGGCAAGCTTCAAGGCGTGGTCGAGCACCGGCTTCGTGCCGCAAGGCCGGCATGAGGAATGGGCGCACGCCCATTAACGAAAAGACGGCCCGGCCCTTCGGCCGGGCCGTTGTCCCGACGGGTCGGGCACCCTAGCTGAAGCGACATGAAATTCCTGGACGAGGCCAAGATCTACATCGCGTCGGGCGGCGGCGGTAACGGCTGCGTCGCGTTCCGGCGCGAGAAGTTCATCGAGTTTGGGGGACCGAACGGGGGCGATGGCGGCCAGGGCGGCGACGTTTGGGCGGAGGGCGTCGACGGGCTGAACACGCTCGTCGACTATCGCTTTCGGCAGCATTTCAAGGCCGAGCGCGGCCAGCACGGCATGGGCCAGAACCGGGCCGGCCACAACGGCGAGGACGCGATCCTCCGCCTCCCTGCCGGGACCGAGATCCTGGACGAGGACGGCGAGACGCTGATCGCCGAGATCCTCGAGGTCGGGCAGCGGGTCCGCCTCCTCAAGGGCGGCAACGGCGGCTTTGGCAACGCTCATTTCAAAAGCTCGACGAACCAGGCCCCGCGCCGCGCCAATCCGGGCCAGGATGCGCAGGAGCGCTGGATCCGGCTCCGCCTCAAGCTGATCGCCGATGCGGGGCTCGTCGGCCTGCCGAATGCCGGAAAGTCGACCTTCCTGGCGACCGTGACGTCGGCCAAGCCGAAGATCGCCGATTACCCCTTCACGACGCTGCACCCCGGCCTTGGCGTGGTTCGGTCGGACGCACGCGAATTCGTGCTCGCCGACATTCCAGGCCTGATCGAGGGCGCGCATGAGGGCGCGGGGCTCGGCGACCGCTTCCTCGGCCATGTGGAGCGCTGCCGCGTCCTTCTCCATCTCGTCGACGGCACGTCCGAGGATCCGGGCGAGGCCTACCGTGTCGTGCGGGGCGAGCTCGAAGCTTATGGCCACGAGCTCGCGGCCAAGTCGGAGATCGTGGCGCTGAGCAAGGTCGATGCGCTCGATCCGGAACTCCGGGTCGAGCGGCTGGCCAGGCTCGCCGAGGCGTGCGGAAGCGAGCCGCTCGCGCTGTCCTCCGCCTCGGGCGAGGGCGTTGCCGACGCGCTTCGGCGGTTGTGGGACATGATCGCGGCGACCCGCGAGGCAAGCCGGACGGAACAGGTCCGGGCCGCGGAGCCGACCTGGCATCCTTGAGCGCTGGCCCGCTCTCGCTGCCCATTGAACGGGCGGTCTAGGCTTGCTAGCTCTTGACGGATGAAAGCTAGCAAGCAGCGCCAACTCAACGTGAGAAGCGACGAGGCGTATGCCCGGGCGTCGGACCTCGCGCGGCGTTTCCACAAAACCACGACAGAGATCGTGCTGGACGCATTGCGGGCCTATTCCGAGAAGACCGACGCTCGTGACGAACTCGGGCTGACCGCCGACCAGCGGGCGGATTATGAGGCAATTAGAACCCTCGCTCGCCAGACCGGAAAGCACGCGCCGCCCGATCTCACGTCCGATCACGGCTGGCTCTATGACGAGAAGGGGCTGCCGACGTGATCGCCGTCGACACCTCTGCCATCGTCGCCATCGCTCTCGAAGAGCCCGAGGAGAGGCGCTACATCATCGAGATTGCGTCGCGCGGGGCCATCATCGGGACAACCACGCTCGTTGAGACCAGCACGGTCCTGAGCCGGCTGGACGAGCCGGTCGCGAACGGTTTCCTGACGGGGCTCCTTCAAGCGAGAAGCGTCCGGACTGTCGATTTCTCGCGGGAGATGTTCGAGGCGGCTCGGGACGCCTACCGCCGATACGGCAAGGGCCAGGGTCACCCGGCGCAGCTGAATTTCGGAGACTGCCTGTCATATGCCGTGGCGAAGGTTTGCGGCGTCCCTTTGCTGTTCAAGGGCAATGACTTCTCCCGGACCGACATCGTGCCGGCCTACACTCCGTGACCCCCGCCCTCTCGCAATTCCGCCGCGTCGTCCTGAAGGTCGGCTCGGCCCTCCTCGTCGACCGCGCCCGGTCGCGGCTGAACCATGCCTGGCTGGCGGCGCTCGCCGAGGACGTGGCCGACCTGCATGGCCGGGGCGTGGACGTGCTCGTCGTGTCCTCCGGCGCGATCGCGCTCGGACGCACCGTGCTCGGCTTCGGGTCCGGGTCGCTCCGACTCGAGGAGAGCCAGGCGGCGGCTGCGGTCGGGCAAATCGCGCTCGCCCGGATCTGGTCGGAGATGCTGGCCCACCATGCGATCACGGCCGGGCAGATCCTGGTCACGCTGGCCGACACGGAGGAGCGCCGCCGCTATCTCAACGCGCGCGCGACGCTGACGAAGCTCCTTGAGTTGCGGGCGGTCCCGGTCGTGAACGAGAACGACACGGTCGCGACGAGCGAGATCCGCTATGGCGACAACGACCGGCTCGCGGCCCGCGTCGCGACGATGATCGGGGCCGACCTCCTGGTCCTCTTCTCCGATGTCGACGGCCTCTACACGGCCCCGCCCGCGAGCGACCCCGACGCGCGCCACGTCCCGAGTGTCGAGCGGATCACGCCAGCGATCGAGGCGATGGCGGGCGGCGCCGCCTCCGCCCTCTCGCGCGGCGGCATGCGGACGAAGATCGAGGCCGGCAAGATCGCGACTGCCGGCGGCACGCACATGCTGATCGCCGACGGTCGGCCCAAGAACCCGCTCCGGCAGGTCGCCGAGGGCGCGCGCTGCACCTGGTTCCTGACCCCGTCCTCGCCCGCCACGGCCCGCAAGACCTGGATCGCCGGTGCGCTCGAGCCGCGCGGGACGCTGCTCGTCGATGAGGGAGCGGCCCGGGCGCTGCGCGGCGGCGCGAGCCTCCTGCCGGTCGGCGTCACGGCCCTGTCGGGAGATTTTGCGCGGGGCGATTCCGTGCTCCTGCGCGATCCGCATGGCGGCATCGTCGGCCGCGGTCTCGTCGCCTATGATGCCGAGGATGCCGCGCGGGTGATCGGGCGATCGAGCCGCGAGATCGAGCAGATCCTCGGCAACGCCGGCCGCTCCGAGATGATCCACCGCGACGACCTCGTTCTCGCGCTCGGGTAGCGGGTCCGCTCGTCGGTCTACCGTCCGAGCAGTCCGCCTGTATCCCGGCCGCCGTAGAAGATGCCGAGGATCGTCACGGACGTGTCCTCGACCACGAAGGCGATGGTGACGCGGCGATCAAAGCCGATGCTGCGCAGGCCCGGCCTCAGATGGGCATGGCTCGTGCCTTGTTCCGGGATGTCGGCAAGGCGCATGCACCTGTCTACAATACGATCCGTGTAGCCTTCCGCCACCAGATGGCTGCCTGTTCTATCGAGGATGTAGTCGTGCAGTCGGACGATCTCTGCCTCTGCGGCAGGATCGAAGCGGACGTCACGCCTCATGCCGGCGCGAACGGCTCAGGGCGAAATGCTGCTGAAGGCGATCGGTCAGCGCTGTCGCGGTCAGAGCCCGGGACGGATCGACGACATGGGCGTCGTAGACCGCTATCACCTCGGTTCGAAGCCACTCGTCGAGGTCCGTGTCACGAGAATCGAGAGCCTTCAGGCTCTCGCGGACGAGATCTCCGTCGCTTTCGTAGCGACCTGTCGCGACCTTCGACCGGATGGCCTGCACGACGTCCGACGGAAGAGAGAGACTGACCGTCTTGGGAAGGGGCATGGCATTCTCCATCACCACCTTAGCATGGATTGTTCGGCGGTAGAGCAACCTCTCCAAGGCGCAGTCGGCAGGCGGTGGGCTCCATCGACCGCCTGTCTTCCTCGTGGCGCGATCCCGCGCCCTCATGCTAGAGAGCCGCTCTTCCGGCGCCCGAGGAGACGAGGCGGATCATGACCATCGCGCTGACGCTCCCGACCTTCAACGCGATAGGCGCTGGGCCGAACCTGCCGGTCGCCGAGATGATGCAGGATCTCGGCCGGCGCGCGCAGGTCGCGTCCCGCCGGCTGGCGCTTGCCGGCCCCAACGACAAGCGGCGCGCGCTGCGGGCCATCGCGGCCGGCATCGCGGCGGCCCGCCCGGCGATCCTCGCCGCAAACGCGCTCGACCTTGCCGATGCGCGGGCAGCCGGGCGTCCCGCGGCTTTCATCGATCGGCTCGCGCTCGATTCCGGCCGCGTCGCCGCGATGGCCCGCTCGGTCGCCGAGATCGCGGACCTTCCTGATCCCGTCGGACGGGTGCTGGCCACCATCGAACGCCCGAACGGCCTCCTGATCGAGCGCGTGGCGACGCCGCTCGGCGTCATTGGCGTGATTTTCGAGAGCCGGCCGAATGTCACGGCGGATGCCGGCGCCCTCTGCCTGATGGCCGGCAATGCCGCGATCCTGCGGGCCGGGTCCGAGACCTTCCGGACCGCCTCGGCGATCGCCGATGCGATCGGGCGGGGCCTCGCTGAGGCCGGGCTGCCGGCCGATGCCGTCCTGCTCGTGCCGACCCGCGACCGCGAGGCCGTGGGTGCCATGCTGGCCGGCCTCGACGGCGCGATCGACGTCATCGTGCCCCGCGGCGGCCGGAACCTCGTCGCCCGCGTCCAGGCCGAGGCGCGGGTGCCGGTCTTCGCTCATCTGGAAGGCCTCAATCACGTTTTCGTCCACGCCGCAGCCGATCCTGGCATGGCGCGCGAGATCGTCGTGAATGCCAAGATGCGCCGGACTGGCGTCTGCGGCTCGGCGGAGACGCTGCTCGTCGACCGGACCGGCGCCGACACGCATCTGCGTCCGTTGATCGCCGCCCTCATCGCTGCCGGCTGCGAGGTCCGGGGCGACGCGGATGCGATTGCGGCCGACCGCCGGGTCGAGGCGGCGACCGAGGAGGATTGGCGGACCGAGTATCTCGAGGCCGTGATCGCTGTCCGGGTGGTGGATGGCCTCGACGGCGCCCTCGACCACATCGCGCGCTACGGCTCCCACCACACCGATGCGATCGTGACGGCTGATCAGGCAGCGGCCGAGCGGTTCCTGGCCGAGGTGGATTCGGCGATCGTGCTGCATAACGCCTCCACCCAATTCGCCGATGGCGGCGAGTTCGGTTTCGGCGCCGAGATCGGGATCGCGACGGGCCGGATGCATGCGCGCGGCCCGGTCGGCGTCGAGCAGCTCACCTCGTTCAAATACCGCGTGCGCGGGTCCGGCCAGATCCGGCCCGTATGAAGACCGGGGCCGGGCGGCCCATCCGCCTGCCGCCCTATGGGCCCGGGATGCGGATCGGGCTCTATGGCGGCAGCTTCGACCCGGCCCATGCCGGCCATCGCCATGTCGCGCTGACGGCCCTTCGTCGGCTCGGGCTCGACCGGGTCTGGTGGACGGTGACGCCGGGCAACCCGCTGAAGGACCGAAGCCGGCTCGCCTCCAGGCCGGAGCGGCTGGCCGCGACCCGCGACGTGGCTCGTCATCCCCGCATGGCCGTGACCGACATCGACGGGGCGATTGGGGCCGTGTTCACGGTCGATACGCTCCGCTTTCTCCTCCGACGCTGCCCAGGGGTGCGATTCTGCTGGATCATGGGAGCCGATAGCCTGGTCGGGTTTCACCGGTGGCGGTCCTGGCGCGAGATCGCCTCGCTAGTCCCCTTCGCCGTGGTCGACCGGCCCGGCTGGACGTTGCGCGCACCCCATTCGCCCGCGGCCGTTGCGCTCGCCGAGGCCCGCCTTCCTGAGGAGGTTGCCTCCGACCTCGTCGATCGTCACGCCCCGGCCTGGACCTTCCTGCACGGCCCGCGCTCCACGCTGTCCTCGACGGCTCTTCGGGATAAGTTACGTCCTCACCCGGCCAAGAGTTGAAATTCGCGCGACCGTCACCTTATCTTCGTGGTGCGGCGGCTTCTCTGTTGCCGCTGTCGGAGATCACAGAGCTGAACGAACTTCTCCTGCCGGTGTCGACCGTGCACGCGCCTCCCCCTCCCGTCGGAGCCGAGGTACCTCCACCCGCGGACGTGAAGACGCTGGCGCTCGCGTCGCTGGACGACATGAAAGCCGAGGATGTCGTCGACATCGACCTCGTCGGGCGTACCTCCATCGCCGACTCGATGATCATCGCGACGGGCCGCTCGCAGCGCCATGTCGGGTCCATCGCCGACAAGGTCGTGCAATCGCTGAAGGAGCATGGCTTCGGTCGCGTCCGGATCGAGGGCATGCCGGCCTGCGACTGGGTTCTGATCGATGCCGGCCACGTCATCGTCCACGTATTCCGGCCCGAGGTGCGGGGCTTCTACAATCTCGAGAAGATGTGGGGCGCGGATCGGCCGCTCGATCTCGTCGCCGCCAGCTGATTCGGGTTGCGACTCCAGGTCATCGCGGTCGGACGCCTGAAGGCGGGACCGGAGCGGGACCTGGTGCTGCGCTACCACGCGCGGTCGGCTGCCCTGGCGCGGGGCCTCGGTTTTAGCGGGCCCGACCTCCTGGAACTGCCCGAAGGGCGCGGCCGCCGGGCGGAGGAGCGCCAGGTCGACGAAGCCGCACGCATCCGCGATCGGGCCGGTGGGTCACACCTCTGGATCCTCGACGAAGCGGCCTCGTCGCCGACCAGCGACGACGTGGCCATGCGGCTGGGACAAACGCGGGACGCTGGCCGGTCCGCGCTGGCCCTGGTGATCGGCGGGCCCGACGGACTCCTTCCCGCCCTCAAGGCCGAGGCAGCTTGGGCGCTGTCTTTCGGCCGGATGACGCTGCCGAATCAGCTCGTGCGGGTCCTGGCGCTCGAGCAGCTCTATCGAGCTTTCACCATAATCACCGGCCATCCCTACCACCGGAGCGGGGGCGAGGCATGACGCGGGCGAGGCTGGCATGGGCCGCGTCGCTGGTCGCGCTGCTTTCGGCCGCCGGGACCGCCCTGCCGCAAGATGCCCCGTCGGGTCCGGCGCTCGAATCGCCGGCGCCGGCCGGTGCGGCCGAGCGGGCGCAGCGCGAGGACGCCCTCCGCATCCTGGAGCAAAGGGCGCGGCAGAGCGGGGAGTCCCGCCGACGCCTCGAGGCCGAAATCGCGGCCATCAGATCGGACAGGCCGAAACTCTCCGCAGCCCTGCTCGACGCCGCCGCGCGCGCGCGCGCGGCCGAGGAACGGGCGCGCACCGCCGAGCGGCGGCTCGATTCGCTGCTGGCCGGCGAGGCCGATCTTCGCCGCTCGCTTGCGGACCGTCGCGGGCTGATCGCTGAGGTTCTGGCGGCTCTGCAGAGGATGGGTCGCAATCCGGCCCCGGCCTTGCTTCTCCGGGCCGAGGACATCCTCGAAGCCGTACGGGCCGCGACCATGCTGGGAGCCGTGATGCCGGGATTGCGCGAACAGGCGCGCGTTCTCGCGACCGACCTCGCCGAGCTCGTGCGCTTTCGGGAGGCGATCCTGGCCGACCGGCTCGCGCTCGATTCCGAATTCGTGGCGCTGGCGGGCGAGCGCGACCGGCTGGCCGTGCTGATTCAGGCCCGGCAGGAGCGCCTGGCCGCCGCCGAGGGCGCGATCGGCAACGAACGCTCCCGCGCCGAGAGCCTGGGCGCAGAGGCCCGGACCCTGCGCGAGCTGATCGACCGCATGGAGGGGGAGGCCTCCCGCGAGCGGCGTGCGGCCGAGGAGGCCCGTGCGGCGACCGACGTCGAGGCCAGGCAGGCCCGGGAGCGGTTCGCGGCGGCGGCGGCTCGCGATCCCGTGCGCCTCACCCCGCGGCAGCCTTTCGCGGAAACGCGTGGGCTCCTGATCCGTCCGGCCGCGGGTTCGACCTTGCGGGATTTCGGTGCTCCGGACGGGAGCGGCGGCGTCCTGCGGGGGAGCGCGCTCGCGACGCGGCCTCGCGCCGTGGTCACCACGCCCGCCGATGGCTGGATCGTGTTCGCCGGGCCCTTCCGGTCCTATGGACGACTCTTGATCATCAACGCCGGTGGCGGCTACTATCTGTTGTTGGCCGGCATGGACCAGATCAACGTCCGAATCGGCCAGTTCGTCCTGGCCGGAGAGCCGGTCGGACAGATGGGCGAGGTTGCGGCAGCCTCTGCGGCTTTGGGCGTCGTTGAGGCTGACGGGCCTGTTCTCTATGTAGAATTGCGTAAGGATGGGAATCCGATCGATTCCGGTCCCTGGTGGGCGAAGTCTCAGGCCGAAAGGGCTCGTGGGTGATGCGCAGATTTTCTCTCGTTCTGGTTGGTGCTGCCATCGGCGCCGGCGCTGCGACCGTCGCATCGCAAACCCACCTCCTCTCGTCGACGGCCGCGGTGGCGGCCTCGGCCGAGACCTATCGCCAGCTGAGCCTGTTCGGCGACGTCTTCGAGAAGGTTCGGACCGACTATGTCGAGAAGCCGGACGAGGGGAAGCTGATCGAGGCGGCCGTGAACGGCATGCTGGCCTCGCTCGATCCGCATTCCTCCTACATGGACCGGAAGAGCTTCCGTGACATGCAGGTCCAGACCTCCGGCCAGTTCGGCGGGCTCGGGATCGAAGTCACGATGGAAGAGGGCCTGATCAAGGTCGTCACCCCCATCGACGAGACGCCCGCCGCCAAGGCCGGGATCATGGCCAACGACGTCATCGTGCAGATCGAGGACGACCAGGTGCAGGGCCTGACCCTGAACCAGGCTGTCGACAAGATGCGCGGACCCGTGAACACCCCGGTGCGCCTGAAGATCCAGCGCGCCGGCCGGGAGGCGTTCGAGGTCACCCTGACCCGCGACGTCATCCGGATCCGTCCCGTCCGGTCGCGCGTCGAGGGCGATGTCGGCTTCCTGCGCGTCACGCAGTTCAACGAGCAGACCTTCGAGGGCCTTCGCACCCAGGTGGACAAGCTCACGACCGATATCGGCGCCGACAAGCTCAAGGGCTTCGTGATCGACCTCCGCAACAACCCGGGCGGGTTGCTCGACCAGGCGATCATGGTCTCCGACGCCTTCCTCGACCGTGGCGAGATCGTCTCGACCCGGGGCCGGAACTCGGAAGAGAACCAGCGCTTCAACGCCAAGTCGGGCGACCTCACCAAGGGCAAGCCGCTCGTGGTGCTGATCAATGGCGGGTCGGCCTCGGCCTCCGAGATCGTCGCGGGTGCGCTCCAGGATCACAAGCGGGCGCTCGTCATGGGCACCCGTTCCTTCGGCAAGGGCTCGGTCCAGACCGTGATCCCGCTCGGTCCCAACGGCGCGGTCCGCCTCACCACCGCGCGCTACTACACGCCGGCCGGCCGCTCCATCCAGGCCAAGGGCATCGATCCCGACCAGGAGGTGCTGCAGGACATCCCGGACGAGTTGAAGGGCAAGGACGAAACCAAGGGCGAGGCCGGGCTGCGCGGGCATCTGAAGAACGGCGAGGAGAAGGGCGGCTCGTCGGCCTATGTCCCGCCGGATCCGACCAAGGACAAGCAGCTCATCGCGGCGCTCGAACACCTGCGCGGCACCCGCAAGGGCGCCGCAAACACGACGCCCCCGCCCGAGGGCGCCGGCGGCCAGGACAGTTCGAAGCCCGCCGTTCCGAACTGAGTCGACGCGCCGCCTCGGCGCGTCGATCCCATAGACGCCCTTAAGCCGTTTCCCTGGCGGGGAGGGGCAGGGCAGGAGGTTTGGCAGCAGTCGAATCTCGTCCGGTTCACCGCTTAAGGGATGCGCGAAGCGGGCGACGCCTGCTGCTGTTTCTGCAAGCCATGTTTGCACGTTGCGCGCTCGGCGCTGAAGCGCCGGATGGTTAACCAAACCTCGCCATGATAATGCGGCCTGATTCGGCCGGAGCCGGCAGGCATGATCGCCGCCGGAGCTCCGGCGAGTTGCCCGAGGTGGCGGAGTCTCGACCATTGAACCCGGCCGCAAACGAACTCACGGCCCCTCTCGGGCTCGGGCCGGTGCGCGTTCCACGCTTCGGGCGCGCAACGGCGGTCGCAGCGAACCGGGTCGCGACCTGCCTCGCCGCCTTGGCCGGCGCGGCTTTTCTCGCGGCGGCCATCTACGGCGACACGCACGGGGGGCGCCCCTCCGTCCGCACGCCGATCGTGGCCGAGGCTCCAGCCGAGCCGGCCAAGGCGTCTCGGAAGGTTGCCAGCCAGATCGCATCGCAGGATGGACCGTCGGCCGGGGCCGACCCATCCCGCCGCGACGCCGTCACGGTCGAGACCGAATCCGGCGTTTCAGTCGTGCGTCCGGACGGAACCTCCGCACCTGGGTCGATCGTAGTCCGGGTTCCCGACGCGGAACCTGCCCGGGCGAATCCGGACGCCGATCCTCGCCTTCTGGAAAAGGGCCGCAGCGGAGCGCTGCCGCGCCTCGGCCCCGGCGGCCTGCGGCCGCTCGACGCCTACGCCCGCCCGGTCGGCGAGTTGCCCGGAGGGGCCAAGCCGGTGGGCCGCATCGCGATCGTGATCGGCGGCCTCGGCATCAGCGTGACTGCGACCGAGGACGCGGTCTCGCGCCTGCCCGCGCCCGTGACCCTCGCCTTCGCCCCCTACGGCGAGGATCTGCCACGCCTCGCCGGCCGTGCCCGGGCGAACGGGCACGAGATCATGCTGCAGATCCCGATGGAGCCGTTCGACTATCCGGACAGCGATCCCGGCCCACACACCCTGCTGTCGGCCGCGAAACCGGCCGAGAACATCGATCACCTGCACTGGTCCATGGGCCGCTTTACGGGCTATGTGGGGCTCATGAATTACATGGGCGCCAAGGTGACCTCGGACGAGCGCGCGCTTGCCCCTTTGCTGCGGGAAGCAGGCCAGCGCGGGCTGGGCGTGCTCGACGACGGCTCCTCGTCACGGTCCCTCGTCACGGCGGTCGCCGGCGCGACACCGGCCGCGCGCGCCGACCTGGTCCTCGATGCCGTGCCCCGGGCCGACATGATCGACAAGGCGCTCGCCCGGCTCGAGACCATCGCGGCCTCGGGCCGGATCGCGACCGCGACCGCGAGCGCGCTCCCGGTCACGATGGACCGGATCGCACGCTGGTCTGAGGGCCTGGCGGCGCGCCGCATCCTGCTGGTCCCGGTCAGCGCGGCGCTGACGCAGGCACAGGCCTCGCGCGAGGTCCCGAGCCGGTGAGCCGGCGCCACGGGCGGCCTCCGAACGCGGACCTGCCATATCGTCCCTGCGTCGGGATCGCGCTCTTCAACCGCGACGGGCTCGTTTTCCTGGGCCGCCGGCGGCAGGATGCCGGCCCCGAACATGTCGATGCGGACGGGCGTTCCTGGCAGATGCCGCAAGGCGGGATCAACCCGGGCGAGGAGCCCTATGCGGCGGCGCTGCGCGAACTCTACGAGGAGACGAGCGTCAGCTCGGTGGAATTCCTGGCCGAGGCGCCGGACTGGTATACCTACGACCTGCCCGCGCCGATCGCCGGGCAGGTCTGGCGCGGCCGCTACCGCGGCCAGATGCAGAGATGGTTCGCCTTCCGCTTCACGGGCTCCGACGACGAGATCGAGATCGCCTCGCCCGGCGGCGGGCGGCACAAGGCCGAGTTCGACGGCTGGCGCTGGGAGCCGCTGCGAAACCTGCCCGGTCTGATCATTCCCTTCAAACGGCCGGTCTACGAGAATGTCGTCGCGGCTTTCGGGCATCTGGCCGGGGCGGCGGAGTAGAAGACGCCGTCATTCCGGGGCCGCGAAGCGGAACCCGGAAACCATGAAAGCGCGCCATCAGGGGAGCGTGCCATCAGGGAAGCGATCCACGGGCCGGGCGAGTCGTGGGTTCCGGGTTCTCGCTTCGCGAGCCCCGGAATGACGATCGGCTATTGCCGCGCCCACATGATGCGGCCCATCCAGTCGATCGAGGCGGCCGGGATGGTCCGGTCGGGATGGTCCGGGTTGAGCGAGGTGAGCTCGACGCCCTTGGCGCTTTTCCGCTTCAGCTCCTTCGCCATCACCTCGCCGTCCGTGGTGCGGACCACCACCCGGTCGCCCTTCCGGATCGCGGCGCTCCGGGACACGATCACGATGTCGCCCTCGCGGTAGAGCGGACGCATCGAATCGCCCTGCACCTCGAGCGCGAAGACGCGTTCGTTCGCGAGGTCCGGGAAGACGACCTCGTTCCAGCCAGGCCCACCGGCCGGCATCCCGTCATCCGAGAACAGGCGGCCCGCTCCGGCCTGGGCGAGGCCGATCAGCGGCACCTTGGACCGGGACGATCCCTCACCGGGATCGACGAGCCGCATGAACTCGTCGAGGCTCGCTCCCGTCGCGACCAGCACCTTGGCGATCGATTCCGTCGAGGGCCAGCGGTCGCGCCCGTCGGGTCCCTGGCGTTTCGAGCGATTGAAGCTCGTGGCGTCGAGGCCAGACTTTCGGGCGAGGCCCGAGGCCGACAGCCCGTAGCGCTCGGCGAGCTGGTCGATCGCGGTCCAGATGCGGGCATGGGAGAGCACGGTCGGGCCTCGTGCAGAGGAGGGAGAAGCCTAAATTGTACTAGGAAATTATACAGCAAGCAAGTGAGATGGCGATGTGGCGCGCATTCTCTTCCCGCTCTCGACCCGCCCGCTGCAGCCGCTAAGACGAGGACCTGCCGTCGCCCGCACGAAGGATACTGGATGCAGCTCGTCTACAAGATTTGCCCGGCCGCGCTCTGGCGCGAGGCCGGGCAGAGCGGGTCCTTTGCGGGTGCTCCGGTCGACCTCGCGGACGGGTACATCCACTTTTCGACCGCCGATCAGGTCGCCGAGACGGCGCACCGGCATTTCCGGGGCCAGGCCGACCTCCTCCTCGTCGCCGTCGACGCGGCGGCCCTCGGACACGCGTTGCGCTGGGAGCCCTCCCGGGGAGGGGACCTGTTTCCCCATCTCTACGGCCCGCTGCCGCTTTCGGCCGTCTCGTCCGTCGTTCCGCTGCCGATCTGGCCGGACGGCAGCCACGACGTCGAGGCGGCGCTTGCCGTCGATCCCGCGCGCCAGGCCGGGAGCTTCGATCCCGCCGGCGCCGGCTGGGTCCCGGGGCACGACGACGGCTTCGTCGGCCTCGTTGGTCCGCTCTGGACGAGGCCGGAGGGCGGCGGCGCGCGCTACGGCTTCCTGGCCGAACGCCGCCATCTGAACCGGGGCGGGGTCGTCCATGGCGGCATGGTGATGACCTTCGCCGACCAGGCGCTCGGCCTCGCGGCCTGGGCCGCGAACGGCGACCGGCCTCAGGTGACGATCCAGCTCGACACCCATTTCATCTCGAGCGTCCAGGCGGGCGAATTCGTCGAGGCGCGCTGCCGGGTCGTCCGGAAGACGAACGCGCTCCTGTTCATGCAGGGCGATCTCGCCGTCGGCGACCGGCTCGTCGCGACAGCCATGGGCGTCTGGAAGATGCGACGGGGCCGGCCGGGCGGAGCGTGACGTTCAGCGCCGCGCGCTCATCAGGCGAGACAGAAGCCAGAGCGGGATGACGATCATGGCGCCGGTCAGGATGTAGCGGCCGAAATCGTGGAAGGCGTCGAACCCGAGTTCCATCAGGGCGCGGAAGCCCTCGGTAACCCACCTGAGCAGCCCGAACGGCGTCAGGCCGATCGCAGCGAGGACGATCCCGACCAGCAGCGACAGGAACAGGAGCCTGAGCAGGACCGCGAGGGGCGACCCGCCCATCCAGCGCTCGAAAGTCGACATCCTGACCTCTCCCCGACGCCCGGCGCTCATCGGCGACGGAGCAGCGCGATATAGGTGTCGAGGGTGTCGGCCACCATCGTGTCCAGGGAGAAATGCCGCTCCACATGGGCGCGGGCCCGAGCCGCCATGGTGTCGCGGGCGCTGGCGCCGAGCGCGAGCGCGGCTTCGATCGCCTCGGCCAGCGCGGCCGCGTCGCCGGCTGGGACGCGCCATCCCGTGCGGGAGGAGGCCGGGGCGTCCGGCGGTGCGACCACGGTCTCGGGCACCGCGCCGAGATCGGAGACGACGACCGGGATGCCGAGCGCCTGCGCCTCGACGGCCGTGCGGCCGAAGGCTTCGGGCTCGGTCGACGGCACGGCCACGACTGACGCGGCCATGAAGGCGGCCGGCATGTCCTCGCAATGTCCGACCCGCCGGACGATGCCGTCGAGGCCGCGCGAGGCGACGAGCGCGTCGAGTTCCCGGGCGTAGCTCTCGCGGCCCTGCGGGTCGCCGGCCAGCACATAGGCGACGTCGGTTCGGCCGGCGGCCTGAAGCCGTGATGCGGCCTCGATCAGGACTTTCTGGCCCTTCCAACCGGTGAGCCGCGCGGCGAGGAGCACGATCCGCTCGTGCGGCGCGACGCCCCAGGCGCGCCGAAGGCCATCGACCCGGTCCGGCCCGACGGCGCCCGGGGAGAAACGCGTGAGGTCGGTGCCCCGATGGACGATGCGGATTCGGTCCGAAGCCGCGGGATAGACCGAGCGGATCAGCCCGGCCGTGTAGGCCGAATTCGCGATGACGGCGTCGCCCCGCGCCATCACCGAATTGTAGAGCCGTTTCGGCGGCGACCGGCCGGCATAGCTGCCGTGATAGGTCGTGACGAAGGGAATCCCGAGGGCACGGGCCGCACCGAGCCCGACCCAGGCCGGGGCGCGTGAGCGCGCGTGGATCAGGGCCGCGCCTTCGTCGTGGCCGATGCGGGCGAGACGGCGCACGTTGCGGAGCATGCTGAGCGGGTTCTTGGTCGCGGCCGGGAAGGGAACCCACTCGCCGCCTTTGCCCTGGAGTTCCCCGACGAGACGGCCGCCCTCGCTTGCCACGAGAGCCCGGGCACCCGCCGCCGCGAGCCCGGCGGCGACGTCGATCGCGGTCCGCTCCGCGCCTCCCGCATCGAGTTCGGGGATGATCTGGAGGATGCATACGCCTTCCAGCGGCGGAACGGATGCGCGCGGAAAGGCGGGACGGTGTCGCGGCGCGCTGTTCACAGGGCTATGAAGGGCTCGGAGACGTGGGCGGGGGCTAAACCTCGCCGGTCGGGGTTGAGGTCCGGTTAAGTATGCGGCAGCGGCACGATATCGAGGTCGGCGAAGGCGGGGCCGCGCGCCGCATCGCCGTGCTGGAACGACCTGGCCGCGAGCCGCCGGTCGTGTGGTTCGGCGGCTTTCGTTCGGAAATGGCCGGCACCAAGGCCGATGCGCTGGATGCCTGGGCCGCCGAGTCCGGCCAAGCCTATGTCCGATTCGACTATTCCGGCCACGGCGTCTCGGGCGGCGTGTTTCGGGACGGCACGATCACCCGATGGCTCGAGGACGGATTGGCGGTGCTGGAGCGTTTCGCGCCCGCCCGGCCCATCCTGGTCGGCTCGTCGATGGGTGGTTGGCTCGCGCTCCTCGCCGCGCGCGCTCTCCGGGCGGCCGGGCCGTCGCGGGCGCCGGCCGCGCTCGTGCTTCTCGCGCCGGCGGCGGATTTCACCGAACGGCTGATGTGGGACGGATTTCCGAGCGAGGTCCGGGACCGCATCATGGCGGAAGGCGTCTATGAGCGCCCGTCCCTCTATTCGGACGAGCCCTATCCGATCACGCGCGCCCTGATCGAGGACGGGCGGCAGCATCTGCTGCTCGACGGGCCTGTCGAGACGGGCTGCCCGGTTCACATCATCCAGGGGGTGCAGGACCCCGACGTGCCTTGGGAGCATGCGATGCGGCTGGTCGAGCGCCTTCCGGGGGATGCGGTGCAGCTCACGCTCGTGCGGGACGGCGACCACCGCCTGTCGCGGCCCGAGGACCTCGACAGGCTCGTCCACGTCGTCGCCTCGGCCGTCCGGAACGCGGCTCCCGACGACCCGGCAGGTCAGTTGAGGCTGACCGTCTGAAGGTCATGCGCCCAGGCATTCGCGATCGCTGTGTCGCGCGAATCCGTCAGCAGGATGGGCGAGCCGCTCGCGGAGAGGAGCGCGAAAAGCGCGAGACCCGGCGCGAGTTCGGGGGCCTGCGGGAAGATACGCCGCACCTCGTCGGAGGAGATCGGCTTCACATAGGCGATCTGGCCCTCGCCGAGGGCTGCCAGCGAACGGTCGTCGAAGCCCGCGGCGGCGGAATTGGTGGTGTCCTGGATGAAGTCGGTCACGATGCCCTCCTGTGAGCGGCGGTTTCAGCTAGTCGCGTGAGGCGATGTCGATGCGGCGGGCCACTCGCGCGGCCTCGGGCCGCACGAGGTCGATCGAGAGCAGACCGTTCGACAGGTCCGCTCCCAGGACCTCCATTCCGTCCGCCAGCACGAAGGTTCGCTGGAATTGGCGGGCCGCGATGCCGCGGTGCAGGAAGTGGCGGTCCTTGTCCTCGCTCTGCCGTCCCCGAACGACGAGTTGGTTCTCCTCCAGCATCACGTCGAGCTGGTCGGGCGTGAAACCCGCAACCGCGATCATGATGCGGATCTTCTCGGGCTTCGCCCCGGTGCGGGCGATGCGCTCGATATTATAGGGCGGATAGCCGTCGACGGAACTCTTGGCGACGCGATCGAGGGCCTGCTCGATCTCGTCGAAGCCCAGGAGAAAAGGATGCCCGAAGGGCGACAAACGCGACATCTCGAAGCCCTTCCGGCACTTCGCGGTTCGAAGCCCTGCTGGCACCTCGAACCTCCTTGTCACGATATGGGCGGGCTGTTCGCGCGATCAAGCCTGGACCGGTGCCTGGGGCGACAACACGGCCAGCGTCTTCTCGGGATCGAGCGGAAACCGCACGACGAAGACGGACGAACCCGGCGGCGGCTCTTCGAGCGTGCCGCCGATCTGCTGCACGAGCTTGCGGACGATCGTGAGGCCGAGGCGGCGCTTGCTCGCGCCGCCGCTCTTCATGCCGACGCCGTCATCCCGGATCCGCAGGACGGCGCTGGATTCCCCCCGGCCAACCTCGACCGTGATCCGCCCCGCCCGCCCTTCGGGGAAGGCGTGCTTGAAGGAATTCGTCAGGATTTCGACCGCGATGAAGGCGAGCGGCACGGCCGTGTCGAGGGGCATCCTCATCGCGTTCGCGTCGAGGACATGTTCGATTCCCCGTTCGCCGGCCGCGAACCCTTCGGACAGCTCCTTCAGGAGCTCGTCGAGGTAATCCTTGAAGTCGATCGAGGCGAGATCGGGCGAATTGTAGAGGAGCGTGTGGACCCGGGCCATGGCGCCGATGCGGCGGACCGCGTTCTCGAACGGCTCGCGCTGGTCCGGATGGAGGTCGCGCGATCCGAGCCGGAGCAAGCTCTGCACGATCTGCAGGTTGTTCTTCACGCGGTGATAGATCTCGCGCAGCAGCACTTCGCGCTCGGACGCCGCCTTGCGCTGTTCTCCCAGGGCCTCCTGGGTGGTCGCGAGGAGGCGCGCATCGAGGTCGCCCAGCGCGCGAGAGGCGGCGAGCCGTTCCTCGCTCACCCGGCGCTCCATCACGGTATGGATGATGAACACGGCCAGGATGCCGGCGAGGATAAGGCTCAGCGCGCCCGCGGCCGAGGTAGCCCAGACCGTACGGCTCATCAGCCCGTCGCTCTCGCGCCGGCTGATCGAGGTGATCGACACCCAACCGGTCAGGGGAGAGCGCCGGAATGCGCTCGCGATCGGCTCGCCTTCGCGGGAGGTGGCGTTGATGAGGCCGGATTCCCGCCCCTTGATGGCCTCCTGGAAGGTCGGCATCACCTCTGTCCCGATCGCGTCGAAGCCGTGGGAACGGGCGAGAATGCGGTGCTCGCCGTCGACGACCACCGACAGCAAGGCGCCGTCGCGGGGCTGGCGAAGAACGATGTCCTGGATCTCCTTCGCATTGAAGGTCATCAGGAGAACGAATCTCGTTGCCTCGCGGCGCACCACCGGAACGTAGAGCAGAATGCCGCCGTCCTGGCCCGCCTGAATGGGCCGGGTCTCGATCAAGGGCTTCCCGCCGGCGACGACGTCGCGGAGCCGCGCTTCGGAGGGCTCGTCCCGCGCTTCCGCCCGGGTCGAGACGACGATCCGGCCCGTTGCGGCATCGACCAGGCTCAACGTCGTCCAATGGGGCATGACCGCCGTCATGCGCCCGGCCGTCTCCTCGAAACTCTCCACGCTACCGTCGAGCGTTGGCAGGGCCGATAGCGCCTGCAAGGCGGAGAGCTGCTGCTGCAGATCCGCATCGACCTGCTGGGCGAGAGACGACGCACGGGCGCCTAGAAGTGTCTCGATGTCGCGCTGCCCTTTTCCGAACTCCGCCCGGATCCAGAACCCCGCAAGCAGCATCAAGGGCACGAGCGCCGCGAGTCCGGCTGCCGCGACCAGATAAAGTGTCTGAAGCCGCCGCCGGCTGAGGCCGAGATAGGTGGGGCGCTCGAACAGCGATCTCATCTTCGTCCGACCGAGGCTTGCCCTTCCGGCCGGTTTCCCGGCGCAAGAACGACCGCCGACAGCCGAATTCGCCCTATCCGGCCTAGGGTGCCCGTGCGCCGCGATAGCGAAGTGTTGCGGCACGCACGCACTGAGCGGATCCCGTAAATCACGGAGTGAACTCCCGCTCGGGAGGGCGGTTCCGACTTTGGATGTCGCGGCCGGTCTAGAGCCTAGGCTCCTGTTCGGCATGGGCCTGCCGTGTGTCCAGCCAGGGCGGGATCGGCAGGCCTTTGGAGCCGAGGAAATCCGGGTTGAAGAGCTTCGAGGCGTAGCGGGTACCGGAATCGCACAGGATGGTCACGACGGTCGCGCCCGGTCCGATCTCGCGGGCCAGCCGGATGGCTCCCGCGACATTCACGCCGGACGAGCCGCCGAGACAGAGGCCCTCGTGCCGGAGCAGGTCGAAGACGATCGGCAGGGCTTCCTCGTCCGGGATCTGATAGGCGTCGTCGACGACCAGGCCTTCCAGATTCCGCGTGATGCGGCCTTGCCCGATCCCCTCGGTGATCGAGGAGCCGACCGAACGGAGTTCGCCGGTCTTGTAGTAACTGTAGAGCGCGGCTCCCATCGGGTCCGCGAGCCCGATCCGGATGGTCGGATCGCGCTCGCGAAGCCCCTGGGCCACCCCGGCCAGCGTGCCGCCGGTGCCGACCGCGCAGACGAAGCCGTCGATGCGGCCGCCGGTCTGGTCCCAGATCTCGGGGGCGGTTGTCGCGGCGTGCGCGTCGCGGTTGGCGAGATTGTCGAACTGGTTCGCCCAGATCGCCCCCGCCGGTTCGCTCGTCGCGAGTTCGGCCGCGAGCCGTCCCGAGCGGCGGACGTAATTGCCGGGATCCGCATAGGGCAGGGCCGGCACCTCCACGAGTTCGGCCCCGGCGAGCCGGAGCATCTCCTTCTTCTCGCGGCTTTGCGTCTCCGGGATCACGATCACGGTCCGAAAGCCCATAGCATTACCAACGAGGGCAAGACCGATCCCGGTATTCCCGGCCGTACCCTCGACGATCGTGCCGCCCGGCCTGAGTTCGCCGCGCCGCACGGCGTCACGGACGATGAACAGCGCCGCCCGGTCCTTGACCGATCCGCCGGGATTCATGAACTCGGCCTTCCCGAGGATCGTGCCTCCCGCCAGTTCCGAGGCGCGACGGAGATGGATCAGGGGCGTGCGGCCGATCGCATCGAGGACGCTCGAGCGGATGTCCATGCCAGGCTCCGGCTTCCGCGCCACGACGGGCGCCGGCTCTCCGGATGGCCGATCGCAAACGCTCGCGCAACCGCGCGCCGCCCTTTCACCCGGAGGGTGGCCGGCCTGGGCTCGACGCCGCCTCGCGCCGTGCTATGTGGCAGGCGGAGGAGCGCTCATGTCGAAGCCGTTGGTCGTCGTCATTCCCCATCAGCTCGGGCGCGAAGGTGCTCGCAAGCGGCTGGAGGACGGGGTCGGGACCCTGAAAGCGAAATTCGGCGACAAGGTCGGCTCGATCGACGAGCGCTGGTCCGGCGACCATCTCGACGTGGACGTGAAGGCCATGGGCCAGAGCGTCTCGGGGGGGCTGGATGTCGCCGATGACCATGTCCGGGTCGAGGTGCAGCTTCCCTGGATGCTGGCCATGATCGCCGAGAAGGCGAGAGGCTATATCGAGAAGGAGGGTCAACTCCTCCTCGAGAAGAAGAAGCAGGCGTAGCTCATGGCCGCTCCCGACGATCTGCGCGTCGATCTGCGGCGCCTGCATGGCTTCGTGGCCGCGACCTTCGCGGCCGCCGGCTGCTCGGCCGAGGAGGCCGACGCGATCGCGACGGGGCTCGTGGACGCGAATCTCACGGGCCACGACAGCCACGGCGTGGTGCGGGTGCCGCGCTACCTTCTCTGGCTGAGCGAGGGCGAGGTCGAGGCCGGACGCAACGTCGCGGTCGTGAGCGAGAATGCCGCGATGGCGGTGCTCGACGGGCAATACGGCTTCGGCGCGACAGTCGGTCGGGAGGCGGTCCGCTTCGGGATCGAGAAGGCGCGGGAAACGGGGGTCGCGATCGTGGCACTTCGCCATGCCGGCCATCTCGGTCGCATCGGGCAATGGGCCGAGATGGCGCTCGAGGCAGGCCTTGCCTCCCTGCATATCGTCAACGTCGCGCAATCCCGTCTGGTCGCCCCCTTCGGCGGTGTCGAGAAGCGCTTTTCGACGGCCCCGATCGCCTTCGGTTTCCCGGTCGAGGGCCAGCCGCCGGTGGTGCTGGACTTCGCCACCTCGGCCGTTGCCGAGGGCAAGGTGATGGTGGCGTCCCAGGGCGGCAAGCCGCTTCCGGAGGGCAGCCTGATCACGCCCCAGGGCGCGCTCTCGACGGACCCCGCGACGCTCTACGGTCCGCTTGAAGGGACGAGCCTGCGCGATCACGCCAAGGGGGAGGGTGCGATCCGGGCGATGGGCGAGCACAAGGGGTCGGGACTGGCCCTCATGTGCGAGCTCCTCGGCGGGGTGCTGGCCGGCTCCGGCTGTTCCGGCCCGCCCGGCCCCTACCGCTTCGCGAACGGCATGGTGTCGATCTACATGTCGCCTGCGGCCTTCGGCTCGGATTCCGCGATCGCCGCGGAGGCGCGCGCCTTCATCGACTTCGTCCGGGACACGCGGCCGGCCGAGCCGGGCTCGTCCGTGCTCATACCGGGCGACCCCGAGCGACGCGCCCGGGCCGACCGGACGGAACACGGCATCCCGATCTCGCGGCAGACCTGGGAATCGCTCGTGGAAGCGGGGCGCTCGGTGGGCCTTGCCCGGGACGATCCCCGCATGCTCCCGGACCCTCCGCCCGCCACCTGAGTCCCGCCGTCCGGCTCCTGGCAGTTATTGACTTGGCCGGACGATGTGCCACATGAGGTGCTACGGCCGGCCGCCCCCGATTGAGATAGCCTCCCGAGGTGGGCCGCCCGGCACGCAACGGTAGAGGAGTTTCAACCATTCGCCGACCTATGAGAGCCATGCCGGTCCCGCAAAAGGACGGGCCGCGCGCCAATCGCGACATCCGCGGCGTTCGGGACGTCCAACTGATCGATCAGGAGGGACAGAATCAGGGTGTCGTTCCCTTCGTCGACGCCTTGAAGACGGCAGAAGATGCGGGGCTCGATCTGGTCGAGATCGCCCCGAACTCGGTTCCCCCGGTCTGCAAGCTCCTCGATTACGGCCGCTTCCGCTTCCTCGAACAGAAGAAGCAGGCCGAGGCCCGAAAGAAGCAGAAGACCGTCGAGGTGAAGGAGATCAAGCTCCGACCCGGCATCGACAAGCACGATTACGACGTGAAGATGAAGGCCGTGCAGCGGTTCTTCGAGGAAGGCGACAAGGTCAAGGTGACCCTGCGCTTCCGCGGCCGTGAGATGGCCCACCAGGATCTCGGCCTGCGCCTGCTGGAACGGGTGAAGGTAGAGACGGCAGATATCGCCAAGGTCGAGAGCGAGCCGATGCTGGAAGGCCGCCAGATGATCATGATCCTGGCGCCACGATAGGCGGCTACGCCCCGGTCCAGGCCCTACGCCGCGCCGGCCATGTGGCCGGAGGCCGGTCGGGCCGCTACTTGACCGAGGAGAACCCGGTCGGCGCCAGGAACGAACTTACGATATTGTCGACGATCTGGCCGTCCTTCTCGGTCCCGGCGCGCTTCTCGATCCATTCCGGATCCGACTGGAAGGCGTTCCACTTCTGCTCGCGGTCGGCGAGGGAATCCCAGGCCAGCATATAGGTCAGTTCCTGGTTCGAGGGCCCGACCAGCGTGGTCCAGAAACCGGCCTGCCGGATCCCGTGCCGCTCCCAGATCGCGAGCGTGATCGTCTCGAAGCGCTTCAGGAGCGCCGGCAGGCGCCCGGGCAGGCAGCGATAGACCCTCAATTCATAGACCACGGCGTTCTCTCCAGGTTGTTTTAGGACGCTGGACGGTTAGGCGCTCGGTCCCCCTCCGTCCAGCATCGGCCTGCGAGATAACCTTTCATGAGGTTCGCCCGTGGCTGGAGAAAGTGCTGACCCTCGACTAGCGTCCGGCCGATGAACGACGTGACAGATCTCGGCCGCGCGCGACCGCGCTCCGTTCTCCTCGGGCCGACCGGCCTGATGCCTCGGCAGGACATCCGCGACCTCGTGCGCCGGAATTTCTTGCGCGGCGAGGAGCCGATCCGGGAGAGCCAGTACCAGCCGGCGAGCCTCGACCTCCGGCTCGGCCGGCGGGCCTACCGGGTGCGGGCGAGCTTCCTGCCCGGCCAGGGCGCGACCGTCGAGGACAAGCTGGAGGCCCTGCGCTGGGAGGAGATCGACCTCGCACGGGAGGAAGGCGCGATCTTCGAGCGCGGCTGCGTCTACGTCGTCGAGCTGCTCGAATGGCTGGACTTGCCGGACAGCATCTCGGCGGCCGCGAACCCCAAGAGCTCCACCGGTCGCCTCGACGTCTTCACCCGCCTGATCACCGACCGGAGCGAGGTGTTTGACTCCGTGGAGAGCGGCTACCAGGGTCGCCTCTATGCCGAGGTCTCGCCCCGGACCTTCTCGATCAAGGTCCGCAAGGGCACGCGCCTCAACCAGATCCGCTTCCGCCGCCGCAACTCGCAGCAGGAGGAGCTGTCCGACTTCCGTCTCCCCGACGCGAAGCTGCGGGACCTGCATGCGCAATCGCCGCTCGTCGACGGGCCGCTCTCCGTCAGGAACGGTCTCGTGCTGCGGATCGATCTTGCCGGGGCCGGACCGGGCCGGCCGATCGGCTACCGGGCGCAGCGGCACACGGACGTGATCGACCTCGACCGGGTCGGCGCCTATCGGCCCGAGGATTACTGGGAGCCGATCCCGGCCCGCGAGGACCGCCGGCTCATTCTCGATCCGAACGAATTCTACATCCTGGTCTCGAAGGAGCGCCTCCACATTCCGCCGGCGCTCGCGGCCGAGATGGTGCCGATCGATCCGTCCATGGGCGAGTTCCGGGTCCATTACGCCGGCTTCTTCGATCCGGGCTTCGGCTTCGCCCCGACGGGGCATCCGGGCAGCCGCGCCGTCATGGAGGTCCGCAGCCACGAGGTGCCGTTCAACCTGGAGGACGGCCAGATGGTCTGCCGGCTCGCCTATGAGCGCATGGCGGCGGAGCCGGACGCGCTCTACGGCGCGATCGGAACCTCGAACTACCAGGGCCAGGACCTGAAGCTGTCGAAGCAGTTCCGCGATCCGTGATGACGTCGTCCGCCCCGGACCCTCGCGGCCGGACGTCGGACGTCCTACTTAGGACGGAGTTGTCGGCCCTCCGGTCGCGACCCGAGCTCCGTGAGGATCGATGAGCCCTGTCGACCGCGTGATCGCACACACGGCCGCATCGACCGAAGAGCCATCGCCGTCCCGGACCGCGCGCGCCTTCTTCGACATCTCGTCGGGCTTCTGGAAGGGGCGGACGAAGCGCCGGGCGTGGCTCCTGACCTCGCTCCTGTTCGCGCTGATCATCGTCAATCTCGGCGTGGCGCTGCTGATCAACCGCTGGAACAAGTTCTTCTTCGATTCGCTCGAGCGGAAGGACGTGTCGAATGTCGGGCTCGGCATCCTGATCATCCTGGGGCTCGCGCTCGCCGCCGCGGCCGTCGCGGTCACCATGGTCCATGTCCGGATGCGGCTGCAGCTCGCCTGGCGCAAATGGCTGACGAACAACCTGATCGAGCGCTGGCTCTCGGAGCGGCGTTTCTACCAGCTCACCATCGTGGCGGGGGAGGGCGGCCATCCCGAGTTCCGCATCGCGGACGACGTCCGGCTCGCGGTCGAGCCGCTCGTCGATTTCGCGATCGGACTCACGAACGCCGTCCTGGCGGCAGCCGCCTTCTTCGGAGTGCTCTGGGCGGTCGCCGGCTCGATCACGGTCGGCCCGATCACGATCCCGGGCTACATGGTCTTCGCCTCCATGGCCTATGCGGCGCTGACCTCGACCGGCATGGTGCTGATCGGCAAGCCCCTGATCCAGCGCGTCGAGCAGAAGAACGCCGCCGAGGCGCGGCTCCGCTACGAACTCACCCGCGTCCGGGAATCGGCCGAGAACATCGCGCTGATCGGCGGCGACGACGACGAGCGCGAGCGGCTGACGGAGACCTTCGGGGCCCTTGCCCAGCGCTGGATGTCGGTGATCGCCAAACAGGCGCACATGACCTGGATATCGAATGCGAATTCGGTCCTGGCGCCGGTCGTGCCGCTGCTGCTCGGCGCGCCAAAATACCTTGCCGGCGAGCTCACGCTCGGCGAACTGATGCAGATCGCGACGGCCTTCACCCAGGTCCAGATCGCGCTGAACTGGCTCATCGACAACGCGATCCGGCTCGCCGAGACGCTGGCCTCCGCGCAGCGCGTCGTCGGGCTCACGGACGCGCTCGACGACCTCGACGAGTCGATCGGCCGCTACGGCTCGAGCGACACGGTCGTCCTCGGCTTCAGCCCCGACGACTCGATCCATATCGAGAACCTGTCGCTCACCCAGCAGAACGGCACGGTGATGATCGAGGGCGCCTCGACCACGATCGGACGCGGCGAGAAGGTGCTGGTGAAGGGCGAATCCGGCACCGGCAAATCGACCCTGATCCGTGCGATGGCCGGGCTTTGGCCCTGGGGATCGGGCCGCATCCTGCGGCCGAAACGCTCCTCCGTCGCCTTCATGCCGCAGCGCCCGTACCTGCCGCTCGGCACGCTGCGGCACGCGCTGATCTACCCGGCGCACGACGACGGCCGCGTCTCCGATGACAAGCTGCGCGACGCGCTTCGGGAATGCGGCCTCTCACATCTCGCGGCGCGGCTCGACGACGAGGACCAGTGGGACCAGATCCTGTCGGGCGGCGAGCGCCAGCGCATCGCCTTCGCGCGCCTCCTGATCCATCCGCCCGACATCATCATCATGGACGAAGCGACCTCGGCGCTGGACGAGATGAGCCAGGCCAAGATGATGGGCTTCCTGCGCGACGAACTCGCGGACGCGACCGTCCTCAGCGTCGGTCACCGTCCAGGCCTCGAGCAGTATCACGACCGCGAAATCTTCCTCGTGCGTGAGGACGGGACCGGGCACGCCCATGCCCAAAGTCGCCATTACCGCGGCCTCCGGCAATTCTGGAACCGGTTCCGGCGCGAAGGAGAGTGAGAGCGGTTGCTCCGCCTACCTGGCTTCCGGGGCGGCGGACGTGATCGGCACGCGCCCGTAAATCGCATCGAGCACGAGCGCGCTTTCGAGGAGGCGCTCGGCCGAGCCGTCGAAGCGCGCTCCTTCGGCAAGACGCCGGGCCCAATCCGCCGCGGCCCGGCCGCCCCATTCGTCGGGCGGGTCGGTCAGCGTCTCCCGTGCGGTGCCGCGGAAACGCTCGGCCCGGAAGTCGTAGAAGGAGCCGCCGACATTGCGGAACGAGGCGCCGCCTTCGGTCCCGTGCAGATCGGCCGAGATCACGGCGTCGCAGCCGGCCTGCAGCCGCCACGAACAGGCGATCCGGATGACTGCGCCGCTTTCGAGCTCGAGCGTCGCGACGGCGTAGTCCTCGACAACGTTCGTCCGCGCAGCCAAGGGCTGCCCCCCGGCCAGGAGCGTGCTCGACACGTCGAGGACCCGCGGGAAATCGAGCGCCCACAGTGCGAGGTCGACGAGGTGGATGCCGAGGTCCATTACGCAGCCGCCGCCGGAGAGCGCCGGGTCGTAGAACCACGGCTTGTCCGGCCCGTAGGCGTTGTGGAAGACGAGGTCCGCGGCGAAGACCCGGCCCAGTTCGCCGGCCCGGACGGCGTCGCGGATCAGGTTCATGCCGGTCGTGTAGCGGTAGGACAGGTCGACCGCGAGCAGCCGGTCGGCCCGGCGCGCGGCTTCGACGACGGCCCGCACCTCCGTCGCCGTCCGGCCGAGCGGCTTTTGGCAGAACACCGCGACCTTGCGCTCGAGCGCCCGGATCGATTGCTCCGCATGCATGGCGCTCGGGGTTGCGATGACGATCCCGTCCGGGGCGAGGTCGAGCATCTCGTCGAAGCCGGCCACGATCTCGGCCTTCGGCGCGACCTCGCGGGCGGCCTCGGCCGCCTCCGGCGAGGCATCCGCGATGAAGGCGGCCTCGACCAGGCCGGTGCCGAGCATCGCCTTCATCCGGTGCCGGCCGATCCATCCGACGCCCAGGAAGCCGAGGCGGGGGCGCGCGCTCACGAGAAGGAGACCAGGGCCTTGAGGAAGCCGTCCGGCCGGTCGCGCGTGGCGTCGAGCGCGGCGCCGAGATCGTCCAGCGCGAAGCGGTGGGTATAGAGCGGCGCCGGATCGATCCGGCCGGAGGCGACCGCGTTCACGGCGTCCCGGATGCCTTCGACATAGATCTTGGGATCGCGCTCGTGGGCGTTGATGACGTCGAGCCCGCGCCAGTTCCAGAGCCACATGTTGACCTGCCGCGGCCCGTCCTGGTGGTAGCCGGCGACGATGAGACGGCCGCGCTCGGCGCAGAGTTCGCCGGCGAGGTCGAGCGGCCACGCCTTGCCGACGGCCTCGATCACCCGTTCGCAGAAGCGCCCGTCCGTCAGCTCCTTCACCCGGCCGATGATCTCCCCGTGATCCACCATCGGGATCACCTCGGTGGCGCCCATCCGGCGCGCGAGGTCGAGCGAATAGGGCCGTCGCGAGATCGCGATCACGCGCGCGCCGGCCTCGGTCGCGAGCCGGGTCAGGATGGCGCCGAGGAAGCCGATGCCGAGGATCGCGACCGTCTGCCCGGCCCGGATCTCGGACCTGCGGAAGATGTTCATGGCGCAGCCGAGCGGCTCGCCCGGAAAGGGGCTTTCGGCGAGCGAGGCCGGCAGCGTCACGATCGCCTTGGCGTCGGCCAAGTCGTGCTCGGCATAAGCCTTGTAGGAGAGGGCAGCGACCCGTTCCCCGACCGCCACCGTGTCGACGCCCTCGCCGACCGCGTCGATGACCCCCCAGCCCTCATGCCCGAGTCCGCCCGGCTCGGTCGGGTATGTCATCCACTCGGGCCCGGCCCAGGGCGTCAGGTTCGAGGCGCAGACGCCGCAGCCTTCGAGCCGGATCCGGACCTGTCCCGGTCCGGGCTGCGGGATCGCGACCCGCTCGACCTCGATCCGGCCCGGCCCCGTCAGGATCGCGGCCCGCATCGTCCCGTCCATCTTGGTCCCGCTCACGTCCGCTCCTCGGATCCGGGCCGGTGCCTAGCGAGTGCCGGCGCCGAAGTCACGGCGTCGGCCACCGCTCCCCTTGCGCTGCGGCGCCCGCTGCTGGCATGCCGCGCCGGAACGGGCCGGCTCGGCCGGAGAGAGACCCCATGCCGCGCTCACCATCCGGCGCCTCCCGCGGCCGGCCAATCGTCGCCGAGCCCGTCACCGACGCCGCCCTCGGCTGCGGCTGCCTCGCGGCCGCGGGAGAGTGGCAGCCGAACCTGACCTGGATCACGCCTGACCTCGCCGTCGGCGGCCGCGTTCCGGCCGAGAGGGTGGCGCATCTCGCGGAGACCGGTGGGATCGGTGCCGTCGTCGATCTCCGCAGCGAGGATCGTGACGACAGCGACCATCTCGAGGCGCACGGCATCCGCTTCCTGCACCTGCCGACGGATGACCACGGCGCGCTCCGGCCCACTGACATCGACGCCGGCGCCGCCTTCGCGGCCAGGGCCGCGCGCGATGGCCGCCGGCTCCTTGTCCATTGCGAGCATGGCATCGGCCGCTCCGCCACGCTCGCGCTCTGCATCCTGGTCGAGCGCGGGATGGAGCCGCTCGCGGCCCTCCGCCTCGCCAAGGACCGGCGCGATCTCGTCTCGCCGAGCCCGGCCCAATACGAATGCTGGGTCGCCTGGCTGAAGCGGCACCCGGGATCCGGACCGGACGGCTGGGCATTGCCCGGCTTCGAGGCCTTCAAGACGATCGCCTACCGCCACCTCCTCGCCCGCTGATGCTGGTCTATGGCGATGCGAGGCGCCGGGAGACCGCGGGCGAGATGCTGGACGGCATCCGCCGCTCGCTCCGCGAGGCGGCGTCGCTCGCCGGGATCGACCGCCACGGCCGCCTCGTCGCGGCCCTGATCGAGGCCGGCGAGCTCGCCCAGGGGATCGCAGACCGGATTTTCGCCGAGAATGGCGAGGTGGACGATCCGTCGGAGCCGGCCGACGCCGCCCTCTCGCTCGCTCGGGCCCTGGCCCGGCAGGTCGCCGCGTCGTGGCGATCGGATTTTCGCGAGATCGGCGACGAGGAGGCGACGGACCTCGCGCTGGCCCGCCTGGACCTGCTGGCGCCCCCGGGTCCGCTCGAGATCAAGGTGCCGGAAGGCTTCGCCCATTACGCCGTCTATCCCGAAGCCTTTCTGGAGGCCGTCGGCCGACTGCCCCGGGACGCCCCGGTCTGCGTCGTCGGCATCCGGAGCATCGGCACGACGCTCGCCGCCATGGCCTGCTCCGGCCTGCCGGAGGGGACCCCGGCCTTCACGGTCCGTCCGGTCGGCCATCCCTTCGGGCGCCACGTCGCGGCCTCGCCGGTCCTGCGGGCGGCGCTGTCGCGGCTCTCCGACCACCGTTTCGTGATCGTAGACGAAGGGCCGGGCCTGTCCGGCTCCTCGATCGCGGCGGTCGCGACCCTTCTCGGCGACGTCGGAACCCCAGAGGAGCGGCTCCACATCTTGCCGAGCCATGGCGGCGAGCCGGGACCGGAGGCGAGCAATGCGACGCGCGCCCTCTGGGGCAGGATCGCGCGTGACGTCTTCACCTTGGACGACGTCCTGCTCGGCTCCGGCCGGCACGAGCGCCGGCTCGAACACTGGTGCCGGGACCTCGTCGGCGCCCCGATCGCGCCCTTGCGGGACATCTCCGGTGGGGCGTGGCGCGAGGAGCGATCCGGTTTCGGCCCCGAGCGGCCGCCCTGCCATCCCTGGCAGGAGCGCCGCAAGTTCCTGCTGGAGACCGAAACCGGCACCTGGCTCCTGCGCTTCGCCGGCCTTGGCCGCACCGGCCTTCGCAAGTTCGAGATGGCCCGACAGCTCTTCGAGGGCGGTTTCGTGCCGGAACCGGCCGGCTGGAAACACGGCTTCCTCGTCGAGCGCTGGCACGGTGACGCTCGCGCCCTGGATCGCGGGCAGGATCGCGGGGCCCTGGTGGACCGGCTCGGCGCCTATCTCGCCTTCCGGGCCGACCATTTTCCTTCCGGGCCCGAGAGCGGCGCCTCCGTTCCGGCATTGTTTGCGATGCTGCGCAGCAACGCAGAGGAGGCGCTCGGCGGTCAGGCCGCCATGGCGGCTGACCGATGGGCGCCGGACCTCGACCGGCTCGAGCGACGCCGGCGGCCGGTGGCGACCGACAACCGGCTTCACCTCTGGGAATGGCTGGTGACGGAGCGGGGCCTCCTCAAGGCCGATGCCTTGGACCACCATGTCGGCCATGACCTCGTCGGCGCGCAGGACATGGCCTGGGACGTGGCGGGCGCCACGGTCGAATTTCGGCTGTCCGCGGAGGAAATCGCCGGTCTCGTTGGGACGATCGAAGCGGGCGGGGGCGACATCGTTGATCCCGACCTGCTTCGCTTCATGCAGTCTGCCTACCTCGCCTTCCAGCTTGGCTCCTACACGATGGCCGAGGCGGGCTCGCCCGAGGGACCGGATCGGGAACTGCTCGCCGCAGCCGTCCTCCGCTACCGGGGCCAGCTTCATCTTCATCTTCTTGGTGGGAAATCGCCCGAAAACGGGTCCCTCGCGGGACGCCGCTCTTGATGTGACGGCGCTTTAGGCGTTCTAGGGCCGTCGACGGAAGGCCCGGCGGACCGGGCGGCGAGCGGGTGTGACTTGGCCGAGAGAGTTCTGATCACGGGTGGAGCCGGCTTCATCGGCCGCTACGTCGCGCGTGCCCTGCTGGCCCAGGGCCACGAGGTCCGGGTGCTCGACAGCCTGATCGAGCAGGTTCATGGCGGCCGCGACCGGCCCGACGCCCTGCACAGGGATGTCGAGCTCGTCGTCGGCGACATCCGCGACGAGGCCCGCGTGGCCGGCGCGCTCGCTGGCGTCGATGCCGTCATCCATCTCGCGGCAGAGGTCGGCGTCGGCCAGAGCATGTATGCGGTCGACCGCTATGTCTCGGTCAACGATCACGGCACCGCGGTGCTGCTGCAGCAGCTGATCGAGCGGCCGGTCCGGCGCGTGGTCGTCGCCTCGTCGATGAGCATCTACGGCGAGGGCCTCTATCGCAGCGTCGACGGCGACCTCGTCGAAGACGCGGTCCGCATCCCCCGCACGTCGCCCGACCAGCCCTGGGATCCGGTCGACGCCAAGGGGCGGCCGCTCCGTCCCGTGCCGACGCCGGAATCGAAACGCCCGAACCTCGCCTCCGTCTATGCGCTCACGAAATACGTCCAGGAGCGGCTCACCCTCACCCTCGCGCCGGTCTACGGCATGGAGGGCGTCGCGCTCCGGCTCTGGAACGCCTACGGGCCGGGCCAGGCCCTCTCCAACCCTTATACGGGCGTGCTGGCGATCTTCGCGTCCCGGATCGCGAACGGCAACCGGCCCCTCGTCTTCGAGGACGGCGAGCAGCGGCGCGACTTCGTCCATGTCGAGGACGTGGCCCAGGCCTTCCTGCTCGCGCTCCAGACCCCGAAGGCGGCGGGCGGCATCTACAATGTCGGCTCGGGCGAGGACCGCACCGTGACCGAGGTCGCGAACCTCCTGGCCGAGGCCATGAACCGGCCCGATCTCGGACCGGAGATCACCGGCAAGGCCCGCACCGGCGACGTCCGCCACAACATCCCGGACATCGGGAAGGTCCGCGAGGAACTCGGCTACCGACCGGCGATGGATTTCCGGCGCGGCCTCGCCGAACTCGCTCAGTGGGTGGCCGAGCAGGAGGCCGGGAGCGCGCAGGACAAGGTCGCGGAGGCCCGGCGCGAGCTCGAGGCGCGGGGGCTGGTGGCTTGACGGCCACGGGAACGGGCGAGGGCGCGCCCGCGCTGGTCGGGCGTCGGCCGGTCCTGGTGACGGGCGGGGCCGGCTTCATCGGCTCGAACATTGCCGATCGCCTCGCCCGGGACGGCCACGACGTCCTCGTCTACGACGCGCTGGCGCGGCCCGGCGTCGAGCGGAACCTCGCCTGGCTGCAGGGGACGCATTCGGCCCGCATCTCGGTCGTCAAGGCCGACGTCCGGGACGACGCGGCCCTGGCGGACGCGGCTCGCGACGCGGCCGCCGTCTTCCACCTCGCTGCCCAGGTCGCTGTGACGACGAGCCTGGCCGACCCGGCGAGCGATTTCGACATCAATGTCCGGTCGACCTTCCGGCTGCTCGAAGCGCTGCGCCGGCGCGACCGCCCGGCGCCGCTCGTCTTCGCATCGACGAACAAGGTCTACGGCGATCTCGCTGACGTAGCATTGGAATCCACCAACCGGGCCTACCTGCCGCGCGATCCGAATATCCGCCGCTACGGCATCTCGGAACAGCGGCCGCTCGACTTCCACACCCCCTATGGCTGCTCCAAGGGCGCGGCGGACCAGTATGTCCTCGACTATGCCCGCTCCTTCGGCGTGCCGACGGTCGTGCTCCGGATGAGCTGCATCTACGGGCAGCGCCAGATGGGGACGGAGGACCAGGGTTGGGTCGCGCATTTCGCGATCTCGGCGCTCGAGGACCGGCCCGTCTCGATCTTCGGCGACGGCTCGCAGGTCCGTGACGTGATGGACGTCTCGGATGCGGTCGAGGCCTATCTGGCGGCCTGGCAGCGGATCGGCAGCGTCGGCGGTCGGGCCTTCAATCTCGGCGGCGGGCCGGCCAACGCGATCAGCCTGCGCGACCTCCTCGACCATCTCGGCGGCCTCACCGGCCGGCCGGTCCGGACCGAGTATCTCGACTGGCGCTCCGGCGACCAGCGCTGGTTCGTGGCCGACGCCCGCGCCGCCCGGGCCGCGCTCGGCCTGCGGGCGCCGGTGCCGTGGCGGCGCGGCGTCGACGCGCTCGCGCGCTGGCTCCAGGCCGAGCGCGGCCTCGACGCACTGGCTGCGGCCCCACTGGCGGGGGTGGCGTGAGCGAGGGCTCGCCGGCCTCCGGCCTGCATGTCCTGGTGACGGCGGATTCGGTCGGCGGCGTCTGGACCTACGCGCTCGACCTCGCGCGCGGCCTCAGCGAGCGCGGGGCCCGGCTGACGCTGGCCACACTCGGCGCGCCTCCCGGAGACGGCGAACGCGAGGCCGCCCGCGCGATCGACGGCCTCGACCTCGTCGAGACCGGGCTGCCGCTTGACTGGCTCGCCGAGGGGCCGGGCGACGTCCGGGCCACCGGCCAGGCTCTTGCGACCCTGGCGCGGGAGCGCGGCGTCGACCTCGTCCATCTGAACAGCCCCGCCTTCGCGGCCGATCGCCCCTTCGCGGGGCCCGTGGTCGGCCTGTGCCATTCCTGCGTCCGGACCTGGTGGGACGCGGTCCGCTTGACGCCGCTCGACCCGGATTTCCGCTGGCAGGCCGACATGGTCGGCCGGGGCTACCGGGCCGTCGACGCCCTCGTCGCCCCGAGCCGCAGCTTCGCCCGCGCCACCGCCGCCGCCTACGGCCTCGCGCGGGAGCCGGAGGTGGTCTCGAATGGGCGGGTTAGTGCGTCCGAGGGTGGCTTCCGCGCCTTTCCCTCCCCGGAGGGGAGGGCGAGTCGAAGCGCAGCTTCGAACCGGGGTGGGGACAGCCCGGGCCACGTGTCCCCGCCCCGGTTCGGCTTCGCCGACTCGGCCCTCCCCTCCGGGGAGGGAGAGGCCGGCCAGCCGTTCGTCTTCACGGCGGGCCGGCTCTGGGACAACGGCAAGGACGTCGCCACGCTCGACCGCGCGGCGGCCGGGCTGTCCTGCCCGGTCCTGGCGGCCGGGTCGCAGGCCGGGCCGAACGGCACCCAGGTCGAACTCCGGCACATCCAGCCGCTCGGCCAATTGACGCCGGCCGAGGTCGCGGCCCAACTCGCCGCGCGTCCGGTCTTCTGCTCGCCCGCGCTCTACGAGCCCTTCGGGCTCGCGGTGCTGGAAGCCGCGGAGGCCGGCTGCCCACTCGTCCTGTCCGACATCCCGACCTTCCGGGAATTGTGGGACGGTGCGGCCATCTTCGTGCCGCCGCGCGATGCCGGCGCGTTCGCCGCCGCGCTCGCGAATCTGGTCGCGGATCCCGAGGCGCGAAGCCGGCTCGGCGCGGCCGCCCGGGATCGGGCAGCCCGCTACACCGCCGACGCCATGATCGACGGCACCCTCGCGGTTTACCGGGCCGTGCTGGCCACCCGGCACGACGCGCCCCTGAGCCTCGCCTCGTGAAGATCGTCTATTTCACCCACTCGCTGCTCTCCTGCTGGAACCACGGCAACGCGCATTTCCTCCGCGGTGTGCTGCGGGACCTGACCCGCAAGGGCCACGAGGTCGTGGCGTACGAGCCCGCGGATTCCTGGAGCCTCGACAGTTTGCGCCGCGACCACGGCGAGGACGCGCTCGCGGCCTACCGGGCCGCCTATCCCGAGCTCACGTCCCTCGCCTACGGGCCCGAACCTGACCTCGACCGGATGCTCGACGGCGCCGACCTGGTCCTCGTCCACGAGTGGAACGAGCCCTGGCTCGTGGCAGCGATCGGCGCGAAGCGCGTCGCCGGCGGGCGGTTCACCCTCCTGTTCCACGACACCCATCACCGCGTCGTCAGCGACCCCGAGGCGATGCGGCGCTACGATCTCGACGGCTATGACGGCATCCTGGCCTTCGGCGAGACCGTCGCCCTGCGCTACCGCGACTGGGGCTGGCGCGACCGCGCCTTCGTCTGGCACGAGGCGGCCGATCACCTGCTGTTCTGCCCGCCGACGGGCGAGGGCCGTCGCGACCGCCTCGTCTGGATCGGCAATTGGGGCGATGAGGAGCGGAGCGAGGAGCTGGAAGGCTACCTGTTCCGCCCGGCCCAGCAGCTCGGCCGCGGGCTCGACGTCTACGGCGTGCGCTATCCCGACCATGCGCTGGCGACGCTCGCGCGCTACGGCGCCCGCTACCATGGCTGGGCCGCGAATGCGGCCGCGCCCGCGATCTTCGCCCGCCATCTCGCGACCGCGCATGTGCCGCGGCGCTTCTATGTCGAGCACCTGCCCGGCATCCCGACGATCCGGGTCTTCGAGGCGCTGAGCTGCGGCATCCCGCTCGTCTCCGCGCCGTGGCAGGATTCGGAACGGCTGTTCCGGGTCGGGACCGACTTCCTCATGGCCCAAAACGAGCGCGAGATGGAGGACCATCTCCGTGCCGTCCAGGCCGATCCGGACCTTCGGCGCTCGCTCGCCGCCCGGGGCCGGGAGACGATCCTGGCCCGCCACACCTGCGCGCACCGGGCCGACGAGCTTCTCGCCATCGTCCAGTCCCTTGCGACCGAGATCCGGCAAACTGCATGAAGATCGCCTTCTACGGATCAAGCCTCCTCTCCTCCTATTGGAACGGGGCCGCCACCTATTATCGCGGGCTCCTGTCGGCCCTGGCCCGGCACGGCCATTCCATCACCTTCTACGAGCCGGACGCCTTCGACCGGCAGAAGCATCGCGACATCGAGCCGCCGGATTACGCCGCTGTTAAGGTCTATGCGGCGACAGACCAGGGCGTCCGGGCCGTGATCGCGGAGGCGGCCGGCGCCGACATCGTGATCAAGGCGAGCGGCGTCGGGGTCTTCGACGACGTGCTGCTGGCCGGCGTGATGGCGGCCGCGCGGCCCGGCGCCATCCGGATGTTCTGCGACGTCGACGCGCCCGCGACGCTCGCCGAATTGAAGGCCCATCACGACCACCCGATGCACGAGGTCCTGCCCGATCTCGACCTCGTCATCACCTATGGCGGCGGCCCGCCGGTGATCGCGGCCTACGAGGAACTGGGCGCGCGGCTCTGCGTCCCGATCTACAATGCGCTGGATCCCGCGACCCACCATCCGGTGCCGGCCGACCCGCGCTTCGCGGTCGACCTGTCCTTCCTGGGCAACCGGCTGCCGGACCGCGAGGCCCGGGTCGAGACCTTCTTTCTCGATGCGGCGGCGCGCCTGCCCGAGCGCGCCTTCCTGATCGGCGGCAATGGCTGGGAGACGAAGGCGATGCCGGGCAATGTCCGCCATCTCGGCCACGTCTACACGCGCGAGCACAACGCCTTCAACGCATCCCCGCTCGCGGTCCTGAACATCGCCCGCGATTCCATGGCCTCGGTCGGCTATTCGCCCGCGACCCGCGTTTTCGAGGCGGCCGGCACCGGCGCCTGCCTGATCACGGATAGCTGGGTCGGGCTCGACCTCTTCCTCGCGGAGGGCGAGGAGGTGCTGGTCGCCCGGGACGGCGCCGATGTCGCGGCGCATCTGCGCGACCTCACGCCCGAGCGGGCCCGCGCCATCGGCGAGGCCGGCCGTCGCCGGATCCTGGCGGAGCACACCTACGAGCGCCGCGGCCTCGAGCTCGACGCGCTGCTGCGGCGCGAGGCAGCCCTCAAGCGCAAGAGGAACGCGGCGTGACGGGAGGGCTCCGGCTCGTCGTCCTCGGGCTCAGCCTGTCCTCGTCCTGGGGCAACGGGCACGCGACCACCTACCGGGCGTTGCTACGGGCCTTTGCGGCGCGCGGGCACGAGGTCACCTTTTTGGAGCGCGACGTTCCCTGGTACGCGGCGCATCGCGACCTCGTCGATCCCGACTGGTGCCGCCTCGTCCTCTACGACGACCTCGGCGCCCTCGACCGCCACCGCGACGAGATCCGACGCGCGGACGCCGTGATCGTCGGGTCCTACGTGCCGGACGGCGTCGCCGTCGGGCAGCTCGTCCAGGACCTCGCGGAAGGCGTGCGGGCCTTCTACGACATCGACACCCCGGTGACGCTGGCCAAGCTCGCGCGGGGCGAGTTCGAGTATCTCTCGCCCGACTTGATCCCGGGCTACGACCTCTACCTGTCCTTCACGGGCGGGCCGACCTTGCGCGAGATTGAGCGGCGTTACGGCTCGCCCGCCGCGCGCGCCCTCTATTGCTCGGTCGATCCCGACCTCTATCCGGCCCGCGACCTGCCGCAGCGCTGGGACCTCTCCTATCTCGGTACCTATAGCCCGGACCGGCAGCCCGTGCTGGACCGGCTGCTGATCGATCCGGCGCGGCGCTGCCCGGATCTCCGCTTCGTGGTCGCGGGCCCGCAATATCCGGACGATCTCGACTGGCCCGACAATGTCGAGCGGCTGCCGCATGTCGGCCCGGCCGACCATCCCGAATTCTACGGCGTGAGCCGCTACACGCTGAACGTGACCCGGGCCGACATGGTCGCGGCCGGCTGGTCGCCGAGCGTCCGGCTGTTCGAGGCCGGGTCCTGCGGCGTGCCGATCATCTCCGATCGCTGGCCAGGTCTGGAGTCGATCCTTGCGCCCGGGCGGGACATCCTCCTGGCGGAGAGCGCGGACGAGGTCATCGGCATCCTTCGGGACCGGTCCGAGGACGAGCGCAGGCAACTCGCCGCCGCGGGGCGGGCCCGCGTCTCCCGGGAGCACACGTCCGCCCATCGGGCCGAAACGCTCGAGCGGTATCTTCGCGAGGCGACATCGGTACGCGGACACGCGGAAGCGGGCCTGCTTGTCGGCTCTTGAGAGTGTCTGTGCGCAACGGGACCAACCAGCCCTGTTTGATGACGCGGCGTGACATGAGCTACAAAGAAGATGATCGAGGAAGACGGCACGGATGACAAACACATGACGCAAGGGCGTCGGCGCCTGGTCCTGGTTGCAGGCGGAGCCGGATTCATCGGCTCGCATCTGTGTCGTGCGCTGCTCGCGAGCGGGGCGGACGTCGTCTGCCTCGACAACCTGCAGACCGGCACGCGCGCCAACCTGCGGGCCTTCGAGCGCGAGCCTCGTTTCAGCTTTGTCGAGGGCGACGTCGTCTCCACTCTCCCGGCGGTGTTGCGATCCGCATCGTTCAAGCCGGCGCTCGTGATGAATCTCGCCTGCCCAGCCTCCCCGCCGCATTACCAGGCCGATCCGGTGCGCACGATGATGACGAGCGTCGTCGGGACCGACGCGCTCCTGCGCCTCTCCGAACGGGCGGGCGCCCGTTTCGTCCAGGCCTCGACGAGCGAGGTCTACGGCGATCCAGCGATACATCCCCAGACGGAGAGCTATTGGGGCAACGTGAACCCGATCGGGCCGCGCGCCTGCTACGACGAGGGCAAGCGCGCCGCGGAGACGCTCGCCTTCGACTACGAGCGTGCCGGGCGCGTGGATGTGCGGGTCGCCCGCATCTTCAACACCTACGGTCCGAACATGCAGGTCGATGACGGCCGCGTCGTCTCGAACGTGATCTGCCAGGCGCTGTCGGGAGCCGACATCACGCTCTACGGCGACGGCCGGCAGACCCGCTCCTTCTGCTACGTGAGCGACCTCGTCGACGGGCTGTTGCGGCTCGGCTCGCATGACGGCCCGGCGCCCGGACCCGTCAATCTCGGCAATCCGAACGAGCTCAGCGTCGCCGACCTCGTGGACAAGGTGGTCGGCCTGACCGGATCCGCGTCGCGCATCGTCCGGAAGCCGCTTCCGGTCGACGATCCCCAGCGCCGGCGCCCGGATATCGCGCGGGCCGAGGCGGTGCTCGGCTGGTCGCCGAAGGTGTCCCTGGAGGTGGGGCTCAAGGACACGATCGCCTATTTCACCCGCGAGCTGTCGCGGCCGCGCGTGACGAACGGAGCGGAGCGAGAGAGCGGCCGCTCGGTCGCGGTGTAAGCCAGCTCGACGTAGCCGGGCGAAACTTGCGGGAGAGACGTCCATTGAGCGATCAGAGAAGCTACCGGCAGGCCGCGGACACGAAGCCGCCCGTCGTGCCCCCACCCCAGCCGGGCGGCCTGAGCCCGGTCCTGTCGCGCAACATCGAGGCGCTGCAGGAGCGACGTCGGAACGAACTCGCCTCCGCCTCGCTTCAGGATCGCGTTTCCGACGCCGTGACGAGATTCGCGGGCAGCATGACCTTCGTCATCGTGCACCTGGTCGTGTTCGGGGTGTGGGCCCTCGTCAATTCGGGCTGGATGCCCATCCTGCCGAAATGGGACGAGAGCTTCGTCATCCTGGGGACCTCGGCATCCGTCGAGGCCATCTTCCTGTCGACCTTCGTCCTTATCAGCCAGAACCGGATGTCGGCCGCGGACGCGAAACGGGCCGATCTGGATCTCCAGGTCGGTCTTCTGGCGGAACATGAGGTGACGCGGCTCGTCGCGATGGTGGCGGCCATCTCCGACCATCTCGGGATCAAATCGGAGGCCGACGAGGAAATCCCGGAGATCAAGCAGGACGTGGCGCCCGAAGCGGTGCTCGACGAGATGGATCGGCGCGAGCGGAAGGTCGAGGCCAATGCTCGGGCCTGATGGTTCGACGCCGGATCAGAAGGCATCCGGGCGCCTGCGGCCGAGATAGGCCGTGGCGTCCCAGAGCGAGAAATCCCGAGTCCCTTCCCGTTCAAGGGCGAGGCCGCTCCGGCCGAAGGCCGCCGCGATGTCGGCACGATCGAGACCGTCGTCGCCCCGATAGGAGTAGTTCAGGATCAGGAGCGCGCCCCCGGGCCGCAGGACGCGGGCGGCCTCCTCGATGTGCCGGTCGGCCAGACCCGGCGCGGACGCGACCAGATACGGGAATACGTCGGCAGCGAGGACCAGATCGACATGCGCCGAGGGCATGTCGGCGAGGTCGCGACCGTCGGTCTGCACGAAGCGCGTGTTGGGGTATCCGGCCCCGCGGCGACGGGCTTCGGCGATCATCTCGCCCGAGACATCGAGGCCTACGACCTCCGCCATCTCGGGCGCGAGCGCGAGGGCGAGCCGGCCGATGCCGCAGCCGATGTCGAGGAGGCGCCGCTCGCGGCCGAGAAGGCCCCAGAGGCGAAGCCGCTCGACCACCTCGGCGGTCGCCGCCCGCAGGATGTCGGGCGAGCCGAGCGCGTAGAGGGCGACCGACGCTTCGGGTCTGGTCCGGGCCAGACGGTCGAACACCGCCGCCCAATGCGCCGGCCCTCCCGCCGCGTCGTGCTCGGCCTCCGCCATCACGCTCCGGATCGTCGCCCAGGCATCGGGATGGGCGCGGAGGAGCGTGAGAAGTGCCGTCAGCCGCTTCCGGCCCGCCGGCTCGGCGCGCCTGACCCGGTCCTCGATCGCGCTTTCGACCTCGGCCGCGGATTCAGCCTCGACGAGAAGCTGCATCAGCGCCACGTTCGCGGGCAGCCCACCCTCCAGATAGCGCCCCAGGAGGGCGGCGAGGCGGTGTTCAGCCATGCGGTCCGGCCCGCCGGATGACGCGAAGCTGGTTCCAGCGATCGGCGGCGCCCCACTCGTATTTGTAGGGCTCGCGGCCGCGCAGCAGGTCGAACCGCACCGCGCCCTCCTGCGCGGCCGCTTCGATGGCATGGCCGAGGAGGATGGTGCCCGGGCTCTCGAAGGAGAAATCCGGGTCGAAGCCGCCGAGATAGGCGTAGGCGGCGGGGCCGTGCCGGAGGCCGTAATAGGCGCCTGCGACCTGCCCCTCGATCACGAGGCGATAGAGGCGTGCGAGCCCGGCCTCGGCCAGTGCGGGCAGCGAGGCGTCGTGAAAGCGGCGAACACGGTCGTCTGCCAGCACGCCGGCCTCCTCCCGCGCGGTCCAGCGTGCACCGTGGAGGCGGATCAGGTCGGCGAGGAAGCCGGGGACGTCCTCCGCCCGGACGGTCTCGACGATGCCGCCGCGGCGCGCCACCCGGTGGCCGGCCATCCGGAGTTTTCGGCGCTTGGCGCTGGGCAGCGTGGCGAGAGCGTCGATCCGATTGTCCGGGAGGTCGAGCACGGGCCGTGCGCTCTGGGCTGCAACCTGGTCCGTACAGCCAGCAGGGCAGGGGAGGGTCAGCGCTGCCGCGCCTTCCGGCAATTCCTCGAGATGCCAGCTCGTCCAATCAGGTTCCGCGGCCATGGCCTCGAGGATCGCCTCGGCGACGCCCTCCGAAGCGGGATCGAGCAGCAGGTCGAAGAGGTCGCTGAGCCCGATTCCGAGCGGGAGAAGGCGTCGCCCGAGTGGCCCATCCTCCAGATAGAAGGGCGCGAGGCCGACCAGCCGTCCGCTCTCCCGCACCGCGACCGTCCTGAGCGACCCGGGCTCGAAGCTGTGCCACCAGGCCAGCAGCCAGGCCGGCGAGGTGAAGGGCGTAGCCGTCGGGCACCGACGCCAGAGATCCCACCAGTCAGAAGCCAGCGCCTCCAGCTCCTGCCATGTCCTGACCGTCGTCGCGACATGGGGCTCCCTCATTGCGGGCACCCGCTCGCGAGCCGGCCATAGAGCGCCAGATAGGCCGCGATCATCCGGTCGGCCGAGAAGCGCTCGCGCGCGACGGCCCGGCAATGCTCCGGGTCGAGCGTGGCGGCCAAAGGAATGGCGCGCGCCATCTCGTCAGCGTTCTCCACCAGGAACCCGGTCCGGCCGTGGTCCACGGTCTCCGGGAGCGCTCCGGCCGGGAAGGCGATGACCGGCGTCCCGGCCGCGATCGCCTCGCGGGCGACGAGGGAGGAGGTTTCGGGTGCGAGCGAGGGCACGAGGAGGCAGGTCGCCGAGCCGAGAAGCCGGCGCTTTCGCCGTCCGCCGACGGGACCGATCAGGCGCCGGGACCGGTCGAGCCGCGGCCGGATCTCGTCGCGCAGGTAGTCGAGATGGGCTGTATAGGGATAGGCTTCTCCCGCGATGGCGAGAGGAATGCCGGCCTGCCGCGCTGCCTCGATGGCGAGATGAATGCCTTTCTCGGGGCAGAGCCGGCCGAGGATCAGGGCGTAGCGGCGCTTGCGGTAGGCCGTCGCATAATCCGCGACCTCGATCCCGTTCGGGATCGGCGCAAGGAGGCGCGGGTTCGCCGGGCAGGCCCGGTGCTGAGTCTCCGAGACGGCGTGGAACCAGGTGTCCGGCCGCTCGGGCGAGAGTGCGCCCGCCGGGTACCAGTCCGGAGGGAGATGCAGCGTGACGAGGACCGGCGGCCCCGGCGGCGGCAGATAGCGGTCGAAATCGATCCCATGCAGGTGGACGAGGTCGACCGGGAACCGGGCGAGCGCCTCTGCGATCGCGGCGCAATGACGGGCCTGGGCAGCGGCCTTTTCGGCTTCGTCGAGGACGCCCGAGGCGCGGGGCACCGATACGAACTCGCCGGCGACCCGCGATCCCTCCTGCGCGATGACGATCGAGCGGTGACCGGCTGCGACCAGCGCGCGGTCGAGCCTTGCCAGGACCTGCTCGGCTCCGCCAACGGCGTCCGTCGAGACGGGGGCGAGCGGATAGGCGACGCTGAGGATGGTCAAAGCCACGCGTCAGACAACCCGAGTTCGACGGCTGCCTCGGCCATCCGGGCCCGAAGCTGCGCCGACGTGATTCCCCAATCATGGCGATCGTAGAGAGCCTGACTGCCGTCCGGCTGGGTCACGTCGCGCGGCACAACGGTCCGGAAGCTCTCGTCGGCGGCGCCGAAGGCGGCGAGCGTCCCGGCCTGGCTCGCATGGGCGGCCAGCATCGCCTGCTTCCGGCGCCGTTCCTCCTCGGTGAGGCGCAGGACCGTGACGCCCGGAGCCCCGCCGAAACTCTGCCGCAACCAGCCGTCGCCGGCCGGGTCGGCCCGGTAGAACGGCATCTCGACGAGGGCGGGCGCCTCCGGCCCCAGGAGTCGCGCCGCGGCCCGCACCACGAAGGCGGTGGCGTCATGGTCGGGATGGCCGCCCTCCAGGGCGTGGGTGAACACGATTTCGGCCCGCCGCATCGGCTCGACCAGTCGTCCGGCGATCTCGGACATCGCGTGGGCGACGCCCTGGTCGGCGATGTCGAGCGATACGACATGCGCGCCGGCGACCCCGCCCTCCGCGAGTGCAGTCGCCAGCTCCTCCCGTCGGGCGGCTGCATAGGCCTGCGGTGTCGGGAACCCGTGCCGGCGGGCATCGGCTCCATCCCGCGGTGCGCCGTCGGTCACGTGGAGGATGGCCAGGTTCGCGAGGCGCGGCAGGAGAACGCCGCAGCCCAGCGTCTCGTCGTCCGGATGCGCGACCACGATCAGGGCTGGCTCCAGGATCACCGGTCGGTCCGGGGCTGCGACGTCCGCGAGAACGTGAGCTGAAGGTCGCCGCATCCTCAAGCCTGCCCTTCGGTCCCGCCGGCCGGCGGCGAGAACGACCCGGTCTCGAGGAAGCGCATCGTGAGCGAGATCGCCTCCGGGTCTCGCATGATGAACGGGTGGGTGGCCGGGATCGCGATCCAATCCCCGTCCGGCCGGGGGGACGCAAGCTTGGTGCGGGCCAGGGTGACCCGGCCGTCATTCGGGCCGGGGAGGCGCCGCGAGGCCAGCGGGTAGATGCTGCGCGTGCCGGCGATCACGCCGACCGGATAGTCCGGCGCCGGCAACGTCGCCGCGTGCGCGGTGGTGAGCTCCGGACCTGCGGGACCAAAAGCCCATCGAAACCAGAATCTGTGTTGCAGCCGATCCGCGACCTCGCTGCCCTGGTTCGGGGGTGCGAGCATGACCACTCGTCCGAGATTGGCGGGGCGGTGGCGGTCGAGATAGACCCGGGCCACGAGGCCGCCCATCGAATGCGTGACGAGATGGAGAGTACCATTCGAATCCGGGTTGAAGCCCTGGATCGCTGGATGAATGTCATCGGCGAGCTCAGACAAGCTCCTCTGCCGGGACGGGTATCCGAGGTTCAGGACCGCGGCGCGGCGTCGCCTCAAAGCCGCGTCGAGCCCGGCCATGCTGCTCGATCGCCGGAAGATGCCGTGCAGCAGGACGATGCGGGTCGGACTTGGCGGAGCCGGCGCCGGCCGCAGCGTTTCCGTCACTCGGCCGCGGCGCGCACGGAAGCGGGCGCGTAGCGCCGGACCATCGCGGCGCAGAACTCCGCGAAGAGCTCCGGCTCCCGCGGCGCGCTCGAATGGTGCGGCTCGATCCCGAGATGCTCCGGCGTGAAGCAGAAGGTGACCGTGACGTCGAAGTCGCGCAGCGCCTCCATCTGGCGGTCGAACCAGCGCAGCGCGTCCGGCCGGAAGGAATCGGCCCATGACAACCCGGTTCGCAGATAGGTGACGCCGAGCCGCTTCATCCAGGCGACGGCGTCGTCCAGGCGGTGGTCCTCGTAGTGGAACCACTGGCAGAGGCCGAGCGCCGGGGTGAATTCGGGGAAGATCTTGGCGGCCGGTTTCGGCGTGCCGTCCTCGCGCAGGATGCCCATGTGGAAATGACGGAAGTAGGAGGAGCCCTCCGCCTCCTTGTGCCGGGTCGTCGCCTCCCAGGCCTGCGGCAGATCGTAGAGGCTGTACCAATGGATGCGGGGTGCGCGCCCGGTCAGCAGCTCGGCCGTGCGGCGGAGGCCCCATTCCTGCACCTCCTCCGCCCCGAAGCTGGAAATGCCGACCTCCGACACCCAGACCGGCTTGTCGGTGACGGCGCGGATCTCGTCGATCTTCTTCGGCCAGTCGTGGATCGACCACAGATTCCAGTCGAGCGGGAAGCCGTGCACGGCGATCGCGTCGAGATGATCGAGCAATCCGAAGCCGGTCAGCCGGTTCACGAAGGACGGGTCGATCGGCGACATGCCGCCGAGCACGCGCGGCAGGTCCGGGTTCTCGGCCCGGATCGCCTGCGCGGCGAGTTTCGTCATCGCGGCGAACTTGGTCCAGTCGGGATCGACGGCCGGGTCCCAATGCGACTTATTGTTGGGCTCGTTCCAGATCATCGCGGCTTCGATCATCGGGCCGGTTCCTTGCCTTTCATGGGATACACCGCGCCCGACCAGGGCGGCGTCTCGATCGCGACCCTCCGGCACAAGAACACCTCGCTTTCGGGGTGCTCGAGGATCTCGAAACCGGCGGAGCGGAGCATCGCGGCCGAACAGGCGGCGTTCGGCGCCCACCAATTCGTCGGATCGTTGGCGTATTCCTTCTCGATGAAATGCAGCTTCGGGTAGCCGGGCCGGTCGAACATGGCCTCGTCGAAGAAGTCGGCATTGTCCGGCACGGGCTCGATCTCGGGCGAGCCGCGCTGCATCGATTGGAAGAGGAGGAGGTCTTTCGCGACATGCTCGTGGATGAGGTCGAGCGCGAGGAGAGGGTGACGCAGGTGATAGAGCACGCCCATGAAGACGACGAGGTCGAAGCGCTCGCCCAGCGCGGCGACGTCGTAGACGGAGAGCTTGGCGAATTCGATCTCGGCGCCGCTGACCTCGGCCGCGAAGCGGGCCTGGGCGAGGTAATCCTCGTCGAAATCGATGCCCAGCACCCGCTCGGCCCCGCGGCGCTTCATCTCGATCGAATAGAAGCCGCCGTTGCAGCCGATATCGAGCACCGACCTGCCGGTGAGGTCGTCCGGGATTACGTGGGCAAAGCCTTGGAACTTCACGTTCGGGTAGTCGCCGAGGAAATGCTCGGGGGCGGTCCGGATCCCGCCGAGATCGAGATTGTGGAACCAGGGCCCGAGCGCCTCCGCCCGCTGCCTGATCTCGTCCGCCCGCATCACTTTGCTCACGTGTTCCGACCTGCGGTGAGGGGCTCGGCATGGCTTTCGAGCGCCCGCTGGCCCGACGGGCGCGCGAGGCCGACGCGGGCGCCGGAGCCGAGCGCATGCCCGTCCTCGCCCGCCTCGCCGAGGAGCGTCACGGCCGAGCGATACCCGCCGAGCGTCCCGACATCGACATAGGCCTGACCGGCCTTGACCCCGACGGCCCGGCCCCCCGCAGCCAGATAGGCGTTGACCAGGGTACCGATATACTCGTCGGCGCAGAGCCGCTCGCGCCAGAGCGCGCGGAGTTCGTGCAGCACGAAGCCCGGCATCTTGAAGGCGCCCCAGATCCAGTTCGAGCGGGCATCGGGGCTTTTCACCTGGATTTCGAGAACGCTTCCGTCCTCATCCTGAACGACGGCGTCGAAATGCGCCGGATCGTCGACCGGGAAGAGCAGGAAGGAGAGCTGGTCATCCGGGAGTTCGGCGAGGGCGTCGGCCGGAAACCAGACCGTGTCCGGCAGGCCGACGATCACGGCTTCGTCCGGCGAGATCAGCGGCGCCGCCCGGAAGATGGCGTCGCAGAGGCCGGAGGCCTGCGGCTGGACCACATAGGCGATGGCGGCATCCTGATAGCCGGCGCCGTAATAGGCGAGGATGTCCGACTTACCGGGCGAGATCACGAAACAGATCTTGTCGGCGCCGCCCCGGATCATGCGCTCGACCAGGTACTCGCTCACCGCGCAGGGCCGCTCGATCCCGCCTTCGAGGCGGCTGCCGACGGGCAGCAATTCCTTCGAGAAGGCGAGCGGCTGGATGCGGCTGCCGCGGCCCGCGGCCGGAACGATCCCCCACATGGCTCAGCTCTCCGCGGCGTGGTGGCGGCCGCTCACCCCGGCGGAAGCCGGGGCCCAGCTTGCGGGCTCGCTGCCCTGGCGGTCCTGGATCCCGGCTTGCGCCGGGATGAGCGGGAGGCGAGCCATCGCTCAGGCCTCCGCAAGGGCGGGCGCGCGCGCCGCTTCGAGGAGGCCAACCAGCTCCTGCCCCCGTCGGTCCGAGGTATGCTCGGCCAGCACGCGCTCCCGGGCGGCCCTCGCCATGCGGGCGAGATCGTCGTCGCCGGTCGCTATCGCGATCTCGGCCTCCTCCGTCGTGCCGGCGACCAGGATTTCGCGGCCGGGCTCGAAGAAGGCGTCGAGGCCCTCCCAATTGTCGCTCAGAATGGGCGCGCCGCAGGCGGCGGCCTCGAAGAGCCGCCCCGACGGGCACCAGCCCATGGCGGCCATGGCTTCGCGGGTGACGTTCAGGGTCAGGCGGCCGGAGGAGAAGAAGGCCGGGTGCTCGGCCGGCGGCAGGTGGCGCACGAAATAGATGTTCGGCGTCCAGGGAAAATCCTGCGGATATTGCGCGCCGCCGATCAGGAAGCGCCGCTCCGGCGCGCGCCTCGCCGGCGCGACGAACAGCGTCTCCAGCGCCGCCTGGCGGTCGGCCGCATAGGTGCCGAGATAGGAGAGGTCGGCGCGAAAACGCTCGCTCGGCTCGGTCGGCCGGTGCACGGCCGGGTCGACATGGCCGTAGAGCGGCGCAACCCGCTTCGCGCCGAGCCGCGTCCGCAATTCGTCGAGGGCGCCCCCGCCCGTATAGCTGAGGACGAGGTCGAACCCGGCGAGCCCGTCCGGCCCGACATAGCCGGTCGCGTCGCCGCGCGAGAGCCGCGACAGGGTCACGGGCGTGTCGAGGTCGTAGAAGACCCGGGTCGCCCGGGGCGCGGCGAGCACGACCTCGGTCGCGGCGAGCGCGTCAGGGCAATAGGAGGTCACGATCGCGACGTCGGCGGAAGCGATCTCGCGTTCGGCGCGGCGGGCGATGCTCTCCCAATCCGGGTAGATGGCGAGTTCGCCGCCCGGCAGTTCGGTGAGGTCCCGGGCCGCCGCGTAATAGGGCGCGTCCTGCTCGAAGAAGACGACGTGGTGCCCGCGCCTCGCGAGAGCGCCGACCAGGCCCCGCCACAAGGTGGCGTGACCGTTGCCCCAGGAGGACGAGATCGTCAGGCCGAAGATGACGATCTTCATGCCGCGAGCCCGGAGAGGCTGGCCTCTGTCGGGCCGGCGACCCTCTCGTTCACCGACAGCACTTTGCCGCCACCGGCCCAGAGCACGAGGGCGCTGACCGAGGCCGGCGCGACGTCGAAGCTGTGCAGCCGGTCGAGCGAGAGACCGAGGACGGAACAGATCACGGATTTCAGCACGTCGGCGTGGCTGACCGCGACGACCGCTCGGCCCGGGAACAGCCCCTGCCAGCCCTGCACGGCCCCGACCGCGCGGCTCTGCGCTACGTGCATCGCCTCGCCCCCGGGCGGGCAGCCCTCGGCCCGATGATGGTTCCAGTCCGCCCAGGCCGGGTCGCCGTCGAGATCGGCGAAGGCCCGTCCCGTCCAGGCGCCGAAGTCGATCTCGTTCAGGTCCTGGCACGTCGTGACCGGAAGACGGAGCGCGGCCGCGATCGGCCCGGCGGTCTCGCGTGCCCGCTCCAGCGGGCTCGACATCACGGCGGCGATCTCCTCGCCCACGAAACGCGCGGCCAGTGCGGCGGCCTCGCTCCGTCCGGCGGCCCCGAGCGACACGCCCGGCATCCGGCCGCACAGCACGCGCCCGACGCGGTCATGCGCGGCGTGGCGGACCAGGTAGACGGTCGTGGCTTCGCCCATTCGTCAGCTCTTGCCGTCCACGAAGGCGCGGCAGCGTTCGCGCGCCTCATCGTCGGTGAACTGTTTCGGCGGCGACTTCATGAAATAGCTCGACGGCCCGATCAGGGCGCCGCCTATGCCGCGGTCCATCGCGAGCTTGGCGCAGCGGACCGCATCGATCACGACGCCGGCCGAATTCGGGGAATCCCAGACTTCGAGTTTCAACTCGACATTCAGCGGCACGCCCCCGAAGGTCGTGCCCTCGAGCCGGATATGGGCCCATTTCCGGTCCGTGAGCCACGGCACGAAGTCGCTCGGCCCGACATGGATCTGGTCGGGCGCGAGCGGCACGTCGAGGAGGCTCGTCACGGCCTGGGTTTTGGAGATCTTCTTCGATTCGAGGCGTTCGCGCTCCAGCATGTTCCGGAAGTCGGAATTGCCGCCGAAATTGAGCTGGTAGGTGCGGTCCAGCCGGACGCCCCGTTCCTGGAAGAGGTTGGCGAGCGCGCGGTGAACGATGGTCGCGCCGACCTGACTCTTGATGTCGTCGCCGACGATCGGCAGACCGCGCTCCTCGAACCGGCGCCGCCACCCGGCATCGGAGGCGAGGAACACCGGAATGCAATTCACGAAACCGCAGCCTGCTTCGATGGCCTGCTCGGCGTAGAATTCCGACGCCCGCTGGGACCCGACCGGCAGGTAGGAGACCAGGATGTCGGTCTGGGTCCGGGCCAGGATCGCCGCAATGTCACCCACCGGCTCGTCGGATTCCTGGATCTCGTCCGCCATGTAGCGGCCGATGCCGTCCAGCGTAGGACCCCGCTCGACCCTGACGCCCGAAGTCGGGACCTTGGCGAAATCGAAGGTGTTGTTCGGACCGGCGAGGATCGCCTCCGAGACGTCGAGCCCGACCTTGCGGGCGCTGACGTCGAAGGCCGCCGACACCTCGATGTCGCCGACATGGTAGCCGCCGAGATCGACATTCATCAGGCCGGGTACGGGCTCGTTCGATGCGGCGTCAGCGTAATAGGTCAGGCCCTGGACGAAGGATGAGGCGCAATTGCCGACGCCGACCAGGCCGACGCGCAGCTTGCGGCTCACCAGCCGCCTCCCGCTTCAATCTGGGCTGACGCGAAATCGAGTCTGACGGAAGTGCAACGCGGCATCGGCACGGCCTGGACCTCTGGGGCCGACGACGTCGAGGCCCTCCTGTAACGCTCCGGCCCGCCAGCAGGATGCCGCCGCCGCCCGGAGAGCTTTGTACCCCTACAGAAGGCTCCAACAGCGTCAAGCACGGGCCCTCGGAGCCGAACGGGCTGGAGGGGCCCGAGCGGCCAGCGCCGCCCGCCGGCGGGTCCGCCCGTCACGAAACGTACATACTCCGCGCCGGCGCGATGCTCGAAGCCCGGCGCCCGGCGTGCTCCGGCCCGCTACCGTCCCCGGCTGCGCAACCGGGGCGATGCGCCGCCGCGTGGGCCTGACCGGCGCGACGCCAGCAGAGCGAGCCCGGCCACCAAACCCGCGCCCGCCAGAAGCGGCGCGCGGTTCCGGATCGTGGCGTGGAGGCTGAACGGCCGTCCCCACATGATGCCGGACCTCTCGCGCCCGCCGCCTTCGGCCTCGAAGAGGTTGTCCCGCGGCTCCGGAGACCGGCGAGGGTCCGAGAGGAGCGGTTCCATGTAGCCGGCCAGACTGTCGAAGAGCGCCGGCGCGTGCGTCGCGAAGACCGTCTGCGCGGCCCCGATGCCGCCGACCGTGACCTCGCGCCGTGGATGCTGCGCCGCGTCCAGGATCGCGTCGGCGACGAGATCCGGTGCGTAGACGGGCGGGGGAATGCGCAATCCCGCCCCGACATGGTTTGCCGCGTGATGCGCGAGCGGCGTGTCGATGCCGCTCGGCTTGATCAGCGTCACCGAGATCGGCGCGTCGTCGCGCAGGATTTCGATCCGAAGCGAATCGATGAAACCCTTCACGGCATGCTTGCTGGCCGCGTAGGCCCCGAGGATCGGCGTACCCATGTCGGCCGCGATAGACCCGACCGTGATCAGGGCGCCGCCGCCATGCGCTTTCAAATGCGCGACGGCGGCGAGCGAGCCGAAGACCGCGCCCCAGTAATTGGTCCGGAACATGCGCTCGTGTTCGGCGGTCGGGGTCTCGTCGAGCCGCGCATAGATCGCGACCCCCGCATTGTTGACCCAGGTGTCGAAGCCGCCGAACCGCGCCACGGCGGTCTCGACGACGCCTTGTACCGCGCTCTCGTCGCCCATGTCGGCGACCGCGTATTCGGCCCTGCCGCCACGGCGACGAATGTCCATCACGATGTCGCGGAGCGTGGCTTCGGTCCGGGCGACCAGGAGCACCGCTGCACCCGCCTCGGCAAAACGCCGGGCCGTGACGAGCCCGATGCCGGAACTCGCACCGGTGACGACGACCACCTGCTCTCGGATCGGCTTCAATCGCACGCGCAATCTCGGCTCCACGGTACCGGAGCCACGCGCTTTCGCCCGCGCCTCCGATGCTAGAAGCCCGTCAAGCGAGAGGTGCGGCCTCCGTTCCCTGCGCTGCCGGCGCACTGAGACACGATCTCGTGCGCGCTGGTTCAGTCGAACATCGCCACGCCGTCGATTCGCTCGCCGTTTGGAGTCCCGCCGACTCGATGCTCACCCTACGCCAATCAGGTCGCGAGCAAAGGCCCGGCCCGGTGCTGCGAGGATGTCAAACCCCCTCGGGTCTCGGCATGACATGGCCGCAGCTGCCGCAGGTGCGGTGCTCCAGGCTGTCGAAGAAGTTGCGGTAGGCCTGGCTCACGTAATCCTTGCCGTAATCGTCCACCGCCGCCTGCTCCTCGTGCAAGAGCTCGTCGCAACGCGGGCAATACCATCGGAAGCGGTCGATCTCGCCGGTGCGGCGGCCGCGCTCGGTGATCAGGGCGAAGGCGTCGGGCGGGAAACGCGGCGAATGCGGGGTGTTGGCGGGCATGAAATTCGTCGAGCCCTCCGGGATGACGCAGACCTCCTCCTTTCCTTCGGGCGTGCGGTAGTGGAGGTTCATCGTCCCCCGGATCATGTAGGTGAACTCGTCGCTGTCGTTGATGTGGAACTCGCTCCGGTATTCGCGGCCGCGGGCCACGAAGGCGAGCGAGTCCGGCTCCTGCCAAAGCACTTTCACGCGCCGGCCGGATTCGGCGAGCTCGCGCGTGACGCTGGCGAGATCGATGACAGGGGGCTTGTCCATCGCTCGGGCTCCGTTCGGTCGGCAGCTCTCCAACCGCGGGCGAATGCTGTCGCTAGGGGGCCCCGCTGTCAAAGACCTTCGATCGCGCTCGGACGGCTCGGGACGCCTCGTTGACGCCGCGCCTCACGAAACAGGATGAACAGGCCCGCGGCCACGATCACGGCCGCTCCCAGCAGCATCGACGGTCGAGGCACGTCGCCGAAGACGAGATAGCCGAACAAGAGGGCCCAGAGGAGGAGCGTGTACTGGAACGGCGTCACGGTCGCGGCGGAGGCGAGTTTCAGCGAGCGGTTGATGCACATATGCGCGCCGGTCGCGACGATGCCGAGCAGTGACAGGAGGGCGAGGTCGCGCCCGCTCGGGGTGACCCAGCCGAAGGGAGCGGTCACGAGTCCGGCCGCGAGGGCTCCCACCGTCTGCCAGAAGATGAGCGCGATGTCCGGCGTGTCCCTGAGGAGCCGGCCCGTCACCATCATGAAGGCGAAGGCGACGCTGCCCGCGAGCGCGACCCCTGCCGGCCAGGTCAGCGTCGCGGCGGAGGGTTGGAGCGCCACGAGGACGCCGGCGAAGCCGACCGCGATCGCGGTCCAGCGGCGCCATCCGATGCGGTCGCCGAGGAGCAGGGGCGAGAGCGCTGCGACATAGATCGGCGCGGCGAGCCAGAAGGTCATGGCGTCCGCGAGGGGAAGGTAGACCACCGCGCCGTAGAACAGCATCACCTCGGCGGTGGACAGGACGACCCGCGTCGCATGGAGCCCAGGCCGACCATGGAAGATCCGCCACGCACCCGGCCGTCCGATGAACGGCAGGAGCACCAGCAAGGCCGCGAGGCTCCGGAACAGGAGCACCTGCCCGACCGAATAGGTCGAGACCAGCCATTTCCCCATCACGTCGTTGAGGGAGAAGACCAGGATGCCGAGGAGCATGAGCGCGATGCCGCGCGCGGCATCGGCCTGGGCCGGATCGGCCGAATGGCGGGGTTCGGACAGAGGAGGCGCTCCCGATGGGCGCGCCTTGTCGGGTCGCGCCAACAGGGCGTCAAGCCTGCCCGGGACGCTCGGCTTCGTTCAGGCCGCGTCGTGGAAGATGATGCCGGCCGTGAACCGCTCGCCCGAGCGCAGCCGGCTGACGCCATGGCGCAGGTTCACCCGGTAGGTGCCGCGCGTGCCCTGGACCGGCCGGTTCGCCACGGCGAAGATCACGGCTTCGCCCTGCTGCAGCGGCACCACCTCGGCCCGCGACTGCATCCGCGGCCGCTGTTCGGTCAGGACGAACTCGCCTCCCGCGAAATCCCGGCCGGGTTCGGAGAGCAGGATCGCGACCTGGAGCGGGAAGACGGTCTCGCCGTAGAGGTCCTGGTGCAGGCAGTTATAGTCGCCCGGGCCATAGCGCAGCAGCAGCGGCGTCGGCCGGGTCTGACCGGCAGCCGCGCAGCGTTCGAGGAACGCCGAATGCTCCGCCGGGTAGCGGGCCGGCATGCCCATGGCCTGGTTCCACCGGTTCGCCGTCGGAACGAGCCGCTCGTAGAGCGGGGCCCGGAGCGACGCGACCGTGTCCGGGAGCGGATAGGAGAAATACTTGTACTCGCCTCGTCCGAAGCCGTGCCGCGCCATGACGATCCGGCTTCGGAACGGCGCCTCCTCGGGATAGAGGCCGGCGAGGCGCCGACAGCCGGGCTCGTCCAGAAGCGGGCCCACGACGGCGCAGCCGACCTCGTCCAGTTCGCGTGCGATCCGGATCCAGTCCAGCGCTGCCACATCCTGCATAGGCGAGGGCATTGCCCGGGTGGCGGCGGCCGAGCTCATCGCGCCGCCCTTTCGCGGTCCAGCAGCGTGCGCTTTCGCTCGACGCCCCAGCGATAGCCGGAGAGCCCGCCGTCGCTTCGGACCACGCGGTGGCAGGGTATCGCGACGGCGATGGCGTTGGCTCCGCAGGCCGTGCCGACGGCCCGGACCGAGCCCGGCATGCCGATCCGCTTCGCGATCTCGGCATAGGTCGACGTGGTGCCGGCCGGGATGTCGGCCAGCGCTCGCCAGACCCGCTCCTGAAAGGCCGTACCCCGAATGTCGAGCGGCAGGTCGTGACCGATGCCCGGAGCCTCCACCAGGCCGACCACGCGGGCGACCAGCGCCTCGAAGCCGGAATCCTGGCCGATCAGCCGGGCCTTCGGGAAACGGTCCTGGAGGTTGCGGGCGAGGGCGTCCGGATCGTCGCCGATCAGGATGGCGCAGATCCCGCGCTCGCTCTGGGCGACCAGGATCGAGCCGAGCGAACATTCGCCGACCGCGAACCGGATCTCCGTCCGGGCGCCGCCCGCGCGAAACGCGGTCGGCTTCATGCCCAGCACGCCGTCCGCGGCTTCATAGAAGCGGCCGCTCGAGTTGAACCCGGATTCGTAGATCGCTTCCGTCACGTTCGTGTCCGGCCGGGCGAGTTCCTCGCGGACCCGCCGGGCGCGGTGCGCGTCGGCATAGCCCTTGGGCGTCAGTCCGGTGACGGCCTTGAACACCCGGTGGAAATGCGACGGGCTCAGCTCCGCGATCCTGGCCAGGCGTTCCGGCGAGGGAGCCGTCTCGGCTGCCTCTATGGCCCGGCAGGCGAGGGCGATCCGGCCCGCGTGATCCTGCGAGAGCGGCGCCTCGTCCGGCCGGCAACGCAGGCAGGCCCGGAAGCCGCCGTCCCTGGCCTCGGGGCCGTCCTGGAAGAACCGGACATTTTCGGGCTTCGCGAGGCGCGATCCGCAGGATGGGCGGCAATAGACCCCGGTCGTCGTCACCGCATAGACGAAGCGCCCATCCGCGGCGGCGTCTCGGGCCGCAATGGAGGACCATCTTGGATCCGTGTCGGTTTCCGCTCCCGCGACCATCGGCTCCATCCGGCTCAGCTCTGCTGCGGTATCCATGACCCGCTCCCTTTCCGCATCCGTCGATGCGGTGGGTCTAGAGGTCCCGGTCGGGTGCCGCACTCCGGCCTCTGCTGCGGAATTCGCCCGGCTGGGAGCGCCCGACTCAGCGCATCCGGTGGTCTTCCACGGACGCCCAGATCAGGGCGACGATGCTCCACAGGACCAGGCAGATGACCGCGACCGCGATCGGAAACATCACCCGCTTCGGGTAGGACGCCTCCTCGGGCAAGCTCGGGCGGACGAAGGGCGTGAGGTAGACCGAGCGCGCTTCGGCCGACCGCCGGGCCCGGTCGAGACCGCCCTCCGCCAGGGCGTAGAGCGTCTCGGCCACCTTCTGCTTCACCAGGATTTCTTCGAACCTGACGAGCGCGGAGGCGACGTTCCGGGTGTCGCCCTTGGTCCCGGCCATCTGCTCGCGGAGGGCCGTCGTCTGTTTTCTCAACGTGTCGACGCGGGTCTGCAGGTTCCTGACGGTCGGTGAATCGGCGCCGAGCGAGCGCTGCATGACGAAAAGCTGGTTCTCCGCCGTGAGTTGGTCCGTCAGCACCCGCGTCAGGAGCCGGCCGGTCTCGGTCGCGGTCTGGATCGGATCGATCAGCCCTTCCGCGTTGCGATAGCGCTCCAGCTCGCGCAGGGCCTCGGTCATCAGGCCCTGGGCGCGCGCCACCTCGTCGGTCGCACGCTGAAGCGTGTCGCGGCGGGCCCGGGCGGAGATGTCGTTGACCAGCTTCTCGCTCAGCCTCTGGACCGCCTCGGCGAGCAGGACCGCGTCTTCGGGGCGGAAGGCCCGCACGATGACGGTCACGATGGCCGAGGTGCCCTCGATGGCCGTGGTGGTCATCTTGGTCCAATAGGTGAGGAGTTCGTCCGCGGTGACGTCCTGTCCGAGACGCGCGTAGAAATCCGCCTCCGGTCGCCTGAAGATCTCGCGCAGGTTCACGACCTTGCTGATGTCGTCGATCATCGCGCGGCTGTGGATGTAGCTCGTGACGATGTGGGCGTCTTCGGCCGCCGTGCCGGAAGATCCGCCCCCGGCCGCGACCGCCAGCGCGCCGCCTGCGGCGCTGCCCCCAGCTCCGGACACCCCCCCGACGGAGGACATCAGCGAACGCCCAGTGTCCTGCGCGCCCTGCCGGATCACGAATCGCATCTCGGCCGAGTATTGGCTGGTGGCCAGCAGCGCGAAATAGATCGCGGCGACGATCGCCGGCACGAGGACGCAGATGGCGAAGCTGACGGGGCCGATCGGGAAATGTGAGGTGCGGGGCAGATCGCTCGGCAGATACGCCACCTGCGCCCGCGGAACGGGGGGATCGTTCCGGCGGAACAGGCTTCGGGCCTTACGGTAGGTCCTGACCGCGCGCCCATCGCTCGACGCGCGCTCGACCGCGGTCTGCACACCGGAGACGGGAGCGACCACTTCGCTCCTGACGTCGATGACTTGATCCCGAGACGTTCTGTTCGAAGCCATCAACCCAGCCCAACAAACCGGGCGCCCGGCCCGATGTCCCCGCTCGCTCGGTTGAAGACCATCACCCTAGCCCCCGATTCCTGACTTTTTGAAGGCGCGCCCCGAGATCGCGACGGCTTCCCGGCGGGAGACCGACCCCCGTCAGCGCGACTCGGGAAGTTCGTCCAACCCGCGCAGGAGCGGCACGGAGCGGTCCCGCGTATACCACGGATTGGTGGCCGGGTCGGCAAAGCTCTGCGTCCCGTGCCGGGTCCGCAGATTGTGCTGCTCCCTCCGGAAGCGCTCGATGGTCTCGGGCAGAACGTCGCTGCCGCGGCTCGCCGATTCGTGGTGGATCAGCGTCGCGAAGGGCGTCCAGACCACGCGATAGCCGTGTTCCCGGGCCCTCAGGCAGAAATCGATGTCGTTGTAGGCGATCGCAAACAGCTCTTCGTCGAACGCGCCGACCGCATCGAAGCAGCGGCGGGAGACCAGCATCGCGGCCCCGGTCACGGCCGTCATCGTCTGGCGCACGGTTAGGCGGCCGAGCGGACCGCGGAAGTGCTCGGGCTTCCTTTCGTACCAATGCCCGGCAAGGCCCCCCGCGCCGACGATCACCCCCGCATGCTGGATGGTGCGGTCCGGGTAGAGGAGCCGCGCGCCGACGATCCCCGTACCCGGATAGGCGAAGCAGCTGACCATCTCCTTCAGCCAGCCGGGCTCGACGATCTCGATGTCGTTGTTCAGGAGCAGGACGTATTCGCCCGTGGCGTGCGAAAGGCCGCGATTGACGGAGCGCGAGAAGTTGAAGGGTTCGACGACGATGTCCGCCCGGAAGTCCGGCGTTTCGCGCCGGTGCCTCTCGTAGAGCTCGGCGACCTCGGGATCGTCCGAACCGTTGTCGACGACGATGATCTCGAGGCGAGGGTAGTCCGTTCGGCCGGTCAGCCCTTCCAGGACCTGACGGATCAGCGCGAAGGCGTTCCGGCTCGGGATGATGACCGAGACGCGGGGCCAGGCGGTGCGGCCCCGGTCGAACCTGATTCGATGGAGCGAGGGCGAGAGCGCGGGCTCGACGGACGGCGAGACCCCGTCCCGGCTGTAGCGCTCTGCGAGAGCACGGCGGGCGCTCGCGACCGCCACGCCCTCATGCTCCGACGAGAAGCTCGTCTCGTGCCTTCGCCAGACATAGGCCGGATAGGGGAGATGGCGCACCCGGGCCGGGTCGATGCCGTCGAGATACCGGAGCAGCAGGTCGTAATCCTGGGAACCCTGATACCCGTCCCGCAGTCCGCCGATCTCGCTCAGCCGGTCGCGGCGGTAGAGCGAGAGGTGGTTGATGTAGTTCACGCCGGACAGGAGCACCGGATCGTAGGCCGGCTTCAGGAGGTAGTCGCGCACCCGCAGGTCGATGCCGGACACGGCCTCGTCGGTGTAGAGGAGAAGGGTATCGGGGTACCGCTCGAGCGTGCCGACGAGGAGGCCGACCGCGCCTTCCGTCAGGGCGTCGTCGTGGTCCAGCAGCGCCACCCAGGGCGCGGTCGCTGCCGCGAGCGCCCGGTTCGTGGCCGAGGCGATCCCCTGGTTCGTGCCGCCCGGGACCATGGTTACGCCCGGCTCGTCCGCGTGGGCAGCCAGCCAGGCGTGGGTTTCGGCCGATGACGATCCGTCGTCGGCGAAGACGAGTTCGGCGAGCCCGTCCGGCTGCGCCCGGAACGATCGCAGGAGATCGTCCAGGAAGCGCGGGCGCGTGTCGAAGGTCGGGATCAGGAAGGAGATGACGGGATTCGCGCCGGGTCGCGCGGCGGCGGCCCAGTCCGGGCGGATCGCGAGGAGTTCGGCATAGTGATCCTCGGTCTTCGGATAGCGGCGCTGTTCGAGCCCCGACCCGAAGTCGACCGTGGCGATTGCACTCTCCCGCACGGTCTGGACGCGGGTCGGCCCGGTCGGGACGCGGCTTCGGCTGAGGCGCTTCATCAGCCAGTTCGCCGCGATCGAGCTCGCGGCCGCCCAGGCGACGAGGCCGATCGATGCCGGCCGGGAGGCTGGGTCCAGGCGGACGCGGCGGACCTCGGGCATTTGGTGGAGGTCGATGCGGCACACGAACCGCCCGGCGGATCGGAAGCTCGCGCTCACATGCTCCTCGAACCCCTCTCCGATATCCAGGTAGAGGGCTGGGTCGACCTGCGCGTCGAGACCGTCCAGCACGAAGATCAGGTGCCGCGGCCGCCACCACCCGAGCAGGAACTTGAATTGGGGGTCGTCGTCGATCGCGCGCCAGCGGAACGGGCCCGTTCGCTTCAGCCCGACCGTGCGGGGGAGGATGACGGGAAACAGCATCGAAGGGGAGGGCGCGCGCGGTCCGTGGGGATCACGTCAGGTATCGGTTCGCCCGCCGTCGCGCCAGCCGGGCCGGTCCGGCAAGGGCGGGACGTCGAGCGTTGCACCCGGAGCCAGGTGACGATGTCTTGAAGAAGCCATCATGGATGCCCATTCCGGAGAGACAGGATGACGGTGCCGGACACGCCAGAGCCGACCTGCAGCTGCAAGGAATGGTGGCGCGAGCCGGCACCGAACGGACATGATCCAGCTCGCCAACGTCCTGAAATTCTACAAGACCGAACGCCATCGCAAGGTGGTGCTCGACCATGTCTCGACGACCTTCGAATCGGGCTGGTCCTACGGCCTGCTCGGCGTGAACGGGGCCGGCAAGTCGACGACGCTCCGCATCATCGCCGGAACCGAGCTGCCGAATTCCGGCCGGGTCCGCCGGACGACCCGGATTTCGTGGCCGCTCGGCTTTTCCGGAGGATTCCACCCGCTCATGACGGGTCGCGAGAACGTGCATTTCGTGGCCCGGATCTACGGCGAGGATCCGATCCGCGTGTCGCGCTTCGTGGAGGATTTCGCCGAGATCGGCGATTACATGGACGCGCCGATGCGGACCTATTCGTCCGGCATGGGCGCGCGTCTCGCCTTCGGCCTCTCGATGGCGATCGAGTTCGAATGCTACCTGATCGACGAATTGACGGCGGTGGGCGATTCCCGCTTCGCGGCCCGGTGCGACGAGGTCTTCAAGCGCCGGCGCGAGAACACGGATCTGATCGTCGTCTCGCACGCGATCGCGACCGTGAAGGCATTCTGCACCCGTGGCGCCGTCCTGGTCGACGGTCGCATCTTGATGTTCGAGGATGTCGATCAGGCGATCGAGATGTACAATCGGTTGAACCGCTGATGGCGAGGACCGGACCGACCATGAGCCAGCGCGAGACAGGGCGATGAGCGCCGAACCGGTCATCACGCCGCCTCAGGCGCTGTCGCCGCAGGAACGCGCCCAGCGCGTCTCGCGCCAGCTGGCCGAGGCCGCGCGGGTTCTCCGCTTCACGACCGGCGGGCGTCGCGGCACCGGCGACAGCCTGCGGGCGCGACGAGGCCGGCTGCTCGTCCGGGTCACGAACGTTGTGAGCTTCCTGGCGCTCGTCGCGATCCCGACGCTCGCCTCCCTGGTCTATTTCAGCTTCCTCGCCTCCGACCAGTATGTGGCGGAGGCCCGCTTCGCCGTCCGAAGCGGCGTCACCGCCGGCCTCGATGCGTTCACGGCGCTGACGGGCGTCCCCTCGGTCCAGATCATCCAGGACACGCAGGTCGTCACGAACTACGTCGAAAGCCGCGCCCTTCTGGACGACCTGTCCGGCAAGCTCGACCTGAAGGCCATCTACGCCCGGCCCGAGGCGGATTACTTCGCGCGCCTCGACCCTGAGGAGCCGATCGAGAAAATCGTCAAATACTGGAAAAAAATGTCCTATTCCTCGATCCATATGCCGGGCGGCATCGTGGAGCTGCAGGTGCGGGCCTTCACGCCGGAGGAAGCGGTCAAGGTCGTCGATGCCGTGGTTGCGGCCAGCGAGAAGCTCGTCAACGACATGAATGAGCGCAGCCGCCGGGACGCGGTCGAGCAGGCCGACCGCGAGCTGAGGCTGGCGGCCCAGCGCCTGGCGGCGGTCCGGGCCGAGCTCGAGATCGTCCGCAACCAGGAAGGTCTGCTCGACGCCTCGACGGAGGCGAGCAAGGCCGGGACCGTGATCGGGAACGTGCGGACCCGCCTCTTGGAGATGCAGCAGCAATATGATTCCGTGAAGGGGACCGTGTCTCCCGATGCGCCCCAGATGCGGAACTTGCGCCTCCAGATCCAGGCCGCGGAGCGCCAGCTCGAGCAGCTCCAGGCGGAGCTCACCCGCTCCAAGACGGCCGTCGAAGGTCCGACCTTGTCGGCGTCCATGACCCGCCTCTCGGCTGCGAATCTGGAGCGGCAGATCGCCGAATCGCAATATGGCGGGGCGACGGCGGCGCTGGAGCGTGCCCGCGCGGCAAGTCTGTCGAAGCAGATCTACCTGACGAGCTTCGTCCGGCCGGTCGCAGCCGAGGAGGCGCGCTACCCGCGTCGGGCGTGGAATATCGGGGTCACCTTCGCGGTCGGTCTCGTCTCGTGGCTGATCCTCTGCGGGCTCGTGTCGCTCGTCCGAAACAACATGGCCTGACGTCGGCCCGGCACTGGCTGGAGCGCCGTCAGCGGTGGAGGTGGTCCCGGAGATCGCGGGCCAGCGTCTCGTCCACGAGCCAGGCCTCGACCCTCGCGCAGGCGAGGTCGGACGCGCTTCGCCGACGGTAGATGGCGAAGCTGCCTTCCACGAATCTCCGCAGGGTCAACGGCTCGGGCTGCCGTCTGCCGCGGCGCGAGCGCGGCAAGAAGACGTAGGCACCCGCGAGCCCATACAGCTCCCCGATCTCGGGATAGACGGGCCACGAGCCCTGGGCGAGGAGCTCGTCATGCAGGTAGGGCTCGATGTCGAAATCGTCGAACGCGATGCCCGCCTTCCGGAGAAAGCTCCGCGCGATGTCGGCCGCCACGAACATGCGGGGGTGGTTCGGGGAATGCATGAAGGCGCCTCGCCGAGACCAGCGGGCCAAGTCCGGGCCGATCTCCCAACCGGCCTGGCCGGCGAGCCAGGAGAGACCCTTCGTGGCCCCGGGCCAGGCATCGAGGTAGCCCACCCGGGCGTAAACTTCCCGTCGGAACAGACCCAGCGTGTCCTCGACGGAAGCGCCGCGACGAAACCCGTAGAGCGCGAGAGCAGAATGATAGGGTCCGACCGGCGATTCGAGCTGGCCGCGCGGCGGACCGTCGACGTCGCCGACATAGACGAGGTCTGGGTGGAAGGCGGGAAAGAAGATGTTCGGCAGGAGAACGGTGCGAGGGGTCGGGCCGAGGAGCGTCGGATCGGAAGGACTTCCGCTATTCGCGGGAATGCTGGACGCCAGAATGACGTCGAAGTCCCGATGGGCGACGATGAAGGCCTCCATTCCCCCGTGTGTGTTCGAGAGCTTGTAGATATTCTGGAACGTGACCTCTGCCTCGGGCAGCAGGAGCCTGAGGGACTGGCCCACGGCGGAAGCCTGGCAGTTGCCGATCACCCCGATGCGGGGAGACCCCGCCCGTCTTCCGTCCGAGAACCAGCTGGCTGGTCCACGGGAGACGAGGTCGGTAAGACGGGTGCGGAGGGACCTCGCGCCCCAAAGCCGCGGCGCGATCTGGAGAGAACGAATGGCGGATCACCCCTATGCCAGGCTACCGGCCGAGCGGTACTGGCGCAAGGCGGTGGCCGGTGTCCCGCCCTTCGCGCTGGATCCCACGCGGCCCGACGCTTTCCAGCTGACCCGCACCGAGAAGATCGCGACGGCCGGCAGCTGCTTCGCCCAGGAGGTCGCCCGGGTGCTGCAGGATTCCGGCTATCACTATCATGTGGCGGAGCCGCCGCCCGCCCGTGCCGAGACCGCCTCCCCCGAGGCGGGGACCCTCTTCTCGGCCCGATACGGCAATATCTACACGACGCGCCATCTGGTTCAGCTGCTTGACCGGGCTCGCGGGCGGTTCCGGCCGGCCCTCTCGCATTGGCAGCGTCCGGACGGACGCTTCGTCGACCCGTTCCGGCCCACCGTCGAGCCGTCCGGCTACGGCAGCCCGGCCGAGGTCGAAGCCGCGCGCGAGATGCATCTGGCCTGCGTGCGGGACCTGTTCGAGACGCTCGACACCTTCGTTTTCACGCTCGGGCTGACGGAAGGCTGGACCGACCGCCTCGACGGCGCGGCGCTTCCCGTCCCGCCGGGCGTCGTCGCGGGGGATTGGGATCGCGACCGCTACGCCTTCGTGAACGCGACGGCCTCGTCCATGACCGATGACCTCGTTAGGTTCGTGGACGGATTGCGCGAGCTGAACCCGCCGTCTCGGGTGATCCTGACCGTCTCCCCGGTTCCGATGGTCGCCACCATGGAGGACCGTCATGTCATGGTGTCGAACGCCTATTCGAAATCGGCCCTTCGGGTGGCCGCCGAGGAGGTGTGTCGCGCCCGGCCGGAGGTGTTCTACTTCCCGTCCTTCGAGATCATTACCTCGCCCGTGGCCGGTGGACGGTATTTTCGCGACGATCTCCGCTCCGTGAACGAGGCCGGCATTCGCCACGTCATGCGGCTGTTTCTCCGTCACGCGGGAGGCGAGGCGCACGGCCCTGTCGCGACCTCGCCGGATTGGACGCGGGAGGCCGCGCAAACGAGCCAGGTGATCTGTGACGAGGAGGCTCTCGATTCCTGAGAGTGGTCCGCCTCACCTCCGAACGCGATCCGAAGCCCCGGTCGTCCCGGCTGCGGATGGTGTTTCGAGCCCGAACGAACCGGCCGAGCCTCCCCGCGCCATGCGGAAGGTGAGCGAGGCCCAGGGGACCGATGGCCTGCGGGGCCGATGGTTGATCCTGGACTACGCTCAGAGCTTCGCCTGGCGGCCCGTTCGGCCGATGCTGCGGGTCTGGAGGAGCAACGGCGCTCGTCACGATGCCATTCTTCCGGCGGCCATCTTCGGTCGCGGGCGATGGGTCGGGCTCATGCCGGGCGATCTGATCCGCTACGAGATCTGGGCGGCCCTGCCGGACGCAGCCCTGTTCCGGATGGAGCGCATCTCCTCGGTCCCGAACTGGCTGATGCGCCTCCGACTCGCGGCCAAACACCCCTTCGCCTTCCTGAAGGAGATCGTCCCCGGGCTGATCCGAACCACGCGGGGCCGGGTCAACAATGTCCGGATGGCTCTGCTGCAGGAGCCGCCGTCCCGTGTCGATCGCTTTGCCAGGGCGCGGTCGCGGCCGTTGGAGGCCGGTTCCTTCGACCCCGTATCCTCTCCCGAGGTCGCACCAAAGATCGGCTTCCTCCTGCTCGTTCGCGGCGAGGGCGACGATGTCGCCCCGACCCTCGCCTCGCTCGGCCGCCAGGCGGACCCGCATTGGTCGCTGACCGTCTTTGCGGAGACGGCCGAAAGCGCCGCCCGGATCGAGGATCAGGCCAAGCTGGCCGGCTTGACGGAGCGCGTCGCCGTCCGCCTGGGCGGCATGGCGGGCCTGCCAGGCTGGCTCGATGGGGCCGGGTCTCTCTGGCTCGGCTGGCTGTCGCCGGGCGATCGTCTGCCGGATTGGGCCGTGCTGGCGCTCCGCTCGGAAATCGGGGCCCGGCCGGGTCTCGCGCTTCTGACCACGGACAGCGCGACCGCGGGTGCTGCCGGCGAGCTCTCGGCGGTGCGGCTGGAGGCCGGTTGGTGTCCCGAATTCCTGCTGTCCGGACGGGAGCCCGAAGGACTCTGCCTCGTCGAGGCCGGCGTGGCCCGCTCCCTCGCGGCGGGGCTCGATCCGGAGGACGTGTCGTTCTCGCGCCGCATGCTCCTGAGGGCGGCGGATCGGCTGCGCGGCGATCGCACCGGGCATCTCGCCAGGGTCGCGGTCCAGCATGATCCTTCGCGCAAGAGGCAGGTTCGAGACCTGGACATCCTGCCGGCCGTCGAGGCGCATCTGGCCGAAACCTCTCCGGAATGCCGGATCGTTGCGTCGCACGGCCGCGTTCAGGTGTCGTATCCGCCCGGTTCCGAGGCCGTTGCGATCGTCATGCCGACCCGAGACCGGCTCGACCTCCTGCGTCCCGCCGTCGAGAGCGTTCTCGCCCGCACGGTGCATCCCGCCTTCGAGCTCATCGTTGCGGACAACGATTCCGGCGAGTCCGCGACGCTGGACTACCTGACCGCCCTGCAGCAGCGACCCGGGCTGCGGGTCCTCCAGGTGCCGGGTGCCTTCAACTTTTCCCGCATCGTCAACATGGCCGTCGCCCAGGTCGAGGCCGACATCGTCGTGCTTCTGAACAACGACACCGAGGTGCTGGAACCCGGGTGGCTGACCGAACTCGTCTCGCTCGCGCGCCGTCCCGGGACCGGCGCGGTCGGGGCGAAGCTCCTCTATCCGGATGGCCGGATCCAGCATGCCGGCGTGGTGGTGGGCTGGGGCGGTTATGCCGGACATTTCGGCCGGCTGATGCCGGACGGCGCGCTCGATCATCTTGGCCGGGGGGCATCCCGGCACCAGGTGTCGGCGGTCACCGCTGCCTGTCTGGCGGTCTCACGGGCCAATTTCGTGGCGGTGGGCGGCTTCGACGAGAGCTTCGCGGTGGCTTTCAACGACGTGGATTTCTGCCTGCGGCTCCAGGCTCGGGGTCTCAGGAACATCTACACGCCCCATGCCGTCCTGCGGCATCGCGAATCGGCGTCGCGCGGGCTCGACCGGGGCAGCAAACGCGCCCGATTCCTGGCCGAGCGGGAGCGGTTCGGGGAGCTCTGGCGAGAGGTTCTCCAGGCCGATCCGCATTTTCAGCTGGCTTTGTCGCTGAACCGGAACGACGAGAGGCTCGAGTAGCGGTTCAGCCTCCCTGACCCCGAGGCTGGTTCGGGAGGGGCTTCAGCGGCGGCTCCACTCCGTCCGGGACGGGGACGCGTGCCACGTTCAGGACGAGCGAGATCAGGCAATAGAACCCGACCGCGCCGGTGAGGTCGACCAGCCCGCCTTCGCCGAACCGCTCCCGGACCGCGTCCGTCATCTCGAGCGACGCCCCGCCGGACGCGAGCAGGCTGCGGGCGAAATTGTGGACCAGCGCCTCGTCCGGAGACATCCCGTTGGGTCGGCGTCCCTCGGCGACGGCCTCGGCGATGGCCGGATCGAGCCCGGCGTCGAGCGCCATGCGGTGATGCGCGTACCACTCGAATTGCGAGGACCAGGCCCGGGCGGTCACGAGGATCGCAAGTTCGTTGAGCTTCCGGGGGACCGAGGAGTTGAAGCGGATATGCTCGCCCACCTGCTGCACGGGATCGGCCAGACCGGGAGATCGCAGCAGCGCCTGGAACGGTCCTTGCAGGCTCCCGCGTGGCCCCGCCAGGATCCGGTCCGCCACCCGTCTCTGGTCGGGGCTCATGGCCTCGAGCGTCAGCGTCTCGAAATAGCCGTCGTGCATCTGGGTCGTCACCTGCCTGTTTCGACGTAGCAGTAAACACGGCCTCAGGTCAGGACGGATCTCGACAAGCGGCCGCGCTTATGGTGCAATGCAGCATGAACCCAGGAATTGACGGTCGCGCCATGAAAGCGAAACCCAAACGGGTCCTTCCTCCTCCTCGCGTCCGACGCGAATATCCGACCATCGACGAGGCGGTCAGCGCCGCGCAGGGCCTGACGTCGGACCCGGACAGCCAGGTCGAGATCGCGGCCGGCCTGATGGGCGTCTCCGTCGAAGAGGTTCGGCCCCATGTCCCCAAGCTGCCGCCCCGGACCGTGTCGATCTCGGCCGGCCATCGGTCGGTTCTGGTCGAGCGCCGGCCGATCCGCGCGCGGCCGCTGGCCCGGACCGCGTCCAGGGCCTGATCCCGACAGGCGAGGCGTTTCGCTCGCCCCGACTCGGATCCGCCCGGACTCGGCGGCTGACGTGAGTAGGCTGCGGCGTCATGTCGTCGCGGCGAATGGTCAAGCTTGAATCTAAGTTGCTCCCAGTCTGCATAGGATTGGGGGGAAGCATGTGGACACGGCGCGGCTTGCTCGAGGGCGCGGCAGTCGGTGTTGCGACCGGTGTCTGTCTCGAGGCCGTGGCCGCACCGGCATCCCGTCGACTGATCGACGGCGTGACGGCCGCCTGCCGCCGGCTCGGACCTCAGGGCTGGCGCGGCTACCTCCTGACCGCGACCGGAGGAGAGCTCGACATCCTGGCCCGGGATCTTCGGGCCGAACTCGCGAAACCTTTGACGCGCATCGACCGCTCGCTTCCGGGGCTGGCCGAGTTCACGCCTGACGGCCGCCGCGGCGTCGAGCCGGGCCAGCCCGCCGCAAGCCTCCTCTACCACGCGCTCGCCTCCTCGGAGGTCGTCGCGGATGCGACGGGCAGGCCTCTCGGGGGCTTCCCGACGATGTCCGAGATCGAGGCGGTCGAGAACTACGTCTACGGCGCCGAGCCGCCGAGCCTCGACGCCATCCGGCGCCGGGCCGGCGACCATCCGCTCGCCATCGCCGTGTTCAGCCTGGAATACCGGCGCGCCGCGGAATCCGCGCAGGGCCGTCACGCCGACCTGTGCTTCTCTCGCACCGGCATCGCCCGGATGGGCACCTTCGAGCCTCGCTACGACGCGAAGGCCCGGGCCTTCGAGCCGCTCGATCCCGCGCGGCCTTTCGGCTTCCGGACGATTCCTCAGCGTTTCGCGGCCTATCTGGCCGTGCGGCTCTCCGGGGACGAGGCTACCTACCTGCCGCGCGACTTCCTGAAGGGCGACGACGAACTCGGCTTCTGGGTTCCGCTCCACAAGCTCTTCGACGGCCGGGAATGCCTGGCCGGGCTTGACCTGCGCGTACAGCTCACGCGCTCGCTGCAGAACGAGAAGCTCCGCCGCTTCCACCGCTATCTCGAGATCGAGGGCTTTCCGAGCAGCTGGGGCGGCGAGGACCTCAACCGCTTCCCCTTCATCATCCGGGACGAGGCGATCGCGAATTTCTCGCGCCGGCCGGACATGGCGGCCGGCGTGATCGAGCCGAAGCCGAGCCCGCTCGCCATCCGGGCCCGCTACCAGGACACGTGGCTCACCTTCGAGGTGCCGCCCGATTTCGTCCGACGCCCCGGCGTCATGTATTTCTCGACCGCCCAGCTGCTGCCGGGCGGGGCCGAGACGGCGCCGAGCTACATGCACGGGCTCGGCCCGACGACCGACCGGCCCGCGCCCGAATATATCAGCATCCGGCATCGGGTCCGGCCCGACGGCACCTTGGAAAATCTCAGCGCTCACCCCGAGCTGATGGAGATCATCGCCAAGGGCGGCTACCGCGCGCAGCATTTCATCGACTATGCCGGCGATGGCGCCGTGATGGCCACCGTCCCCCAGCTGGCAGGCGAGGTGAAGACGCGCCTTCCGGCCTATTGCATGATCGCGCCGCCGGACTTCTTCCCCTATGTCAGCCAGCGCGATCTCAGCATCTGGTGGCAGACCGAGGTGCCGACCCGGCTGCGCGGCGCGCTCTGGGCCGTGCCGCCGACCTCGCTGGCCGAGCGCCGGCTCGCCGGCAACGTCAATCTCGGGCTCGGCTTCAGCATCAACGATACGACGATCACGGCGCTCGTTTCCCATCCGACCGCTCGGGCGGAGCCCGCCCTCCGGACGACGTCGGACGCGCCCGCCCTGCCGGAGCTCGCGACCAAGGCGGCCCGCACGAACCGCTATTCCGGATTGCCGGATGCCTCGCCCGGGATCTTCGATCCGGGCTGGGATACGAGCCTCGGACAGCGCTACGGGGATCCCGACACGCTCCAGCCCTACATGCAGAATTTCGGCCTCGGCACGCCCTTCGTCGAGGACGTGAAGCTCTGCGCCGCGCTCGGCAGCTACTGGCCGGGGGTCGCGCCCGACAGCTCGCGCACCTTCTCGCCCCTCCGGCGCGGGCCCGGTTTCGACTATCCCTGGCCGACGGTGGTGCCGCTGACCGACGTGGAACTCGGGATCGTGCCGGTCGAGGGCGAACGTTACCTGCCCTGGGACGGGGTGCGGGGTCCCCGTCTCGAGACCGCCGGCGACGGAGCCCGCGTTCGCTACCCGGACATCAACCGGGTCGACTACCTGACCGGTCTCGAGCGGATGACGGCCCTGCTGCTGGCCAAGATCGACCTGCCGGAGACCAAGGCCCGGGTCCTGGCGACGGCGTCGCTCTATTGGGCGCTGGGGCTCCGCGATCCGGAGCCGCCGGCGGGTGGCCGGGCGATTACGCCGGAAGACCGGCAGGCCGTGATCGACGCCATCAAGGACAAGGCCGGCTGGGCCGTCCTGTCCTTCCGGGCGGCGGAGCCGGGGGATCCGGAACTCGCCGCGGCCGAGGCAGCGACGTCGGCCCGGCTCGCGGGTGAGCGCCGCTACCGCTTCCACGTCTTCCGCCCCGGCCAGGAGACACGGCATCCGAGCGACATGGCGAGCGTCCTCGTCGAGCTGAAGGAACAGGCGGTCGCCTTCGTCGGATCAGGCCAGGTCCTCCTGAAGCGGGGGGACGGGGCGTGGCAGCTCGACGCCTCGATCCCGACGTCCTGATCGTCGGCGGGGGACCGGCCGGAAGCGCGGCTGCGATCTCCTGCGCTGCCCGGGGGCTTCGCGTCGTTCTCGTCGAGCGCGACGTTTTCGTGGGGGAAAGGCCCGGCGAGTCGCTGCATCCCGGCATCGAGCCGTTGCTGGGCCAACTCGGACTGGCTGGGCGGCTGGCTGACGTCGTCGGCGCGCGTCATCCCGGAATTTGGATCAGCTGGGCGGGCGAGCCGCGTTTCGAGCCGTTCGGGAGGGACGAGGCGGGTCCGTGGCTCGGCTACCAGGTCGGCCGGGCCGCGTTCGACACGCTCCTGCTGGAGCGCGCCCGGGAGGCCGGCGCCGAGATCCGTCAACCCTGTCGGGTCGGCGAGATCGCGCGCGATCCGGACGGGACCTGGCAGGTTGCGACCGGGTCGGGCCCGGTCCGATGCCGCTACCTCATCGACGCGAGCGCCTCCGCGCGCTGGCTGGAACGGAAGCTCGGTCTCGCCTCGTCCATCTGTTCCCCGCGGCTCTTCGCCCGCTACGGCTATGCCCGGGGCACCTGCCCGGAGCGCGACGAGGCACCCTGGCTCGAGAGCGCACCGCGAGGCTGGTCCTGGACGGCCCGGGTGGGCGCGGGGCTCTACGGCTGGGTGAGGCTCGGGGTCGGCGCGGAGCCGGACCGGCAGCCGCCCCCGATCCTGGCCGGGCTGACGCCGACGGGTCCGGCTCGCGGGGCAGACGTGACATGGCAGCTCTCGCGGGAGCCCGCCGGCCCGGGCTGGCTCCTGGTCGGCGACGCGGGCGCCCGCCTCGACCCCCTGTCGTCGCACGGCATGCTGAAGGCCGTCATGTCCGGCATGATGGCCGCGCATCTCGCGTCCGGAATCCTCGGTGGCAGCATGCCGGCTGCCGCCGCGGAGGCCGAGTATCGCGCCTGGATCTCAGGCTGGTTTAGGACCGATGCCCAGGAACTCGGCCGTCATTACGGCTTCCTCGGCCTGGCGGGCTTCGGCGTGCCGGTGCGGGAGCCCCGCGAATTTGTCCCCGGCTGAGAGATCGCTGGCTCTCCGCTTCTGTTGTCCCGGAGCAACGTTCCCGGAGGAACGCCCGAGAGGCCGGGCGACATTGTGCGGCACCGCACCGTGGCTCTGGACAAACGGCTCGCGCCGGACAGGATCGCGCCGCCTGAAAAACGGAACGGTGGCAATCTTGAAACGCTCGTTGACCTTTGCCCTCGTCTCCTTGCGCTGGCCTGGAGCCCGGCGGCGGAGGCCGCCTGCTACGACGTGTTCGGGTGCACCGAGCGCGATGACTTTCGCGCGGCCGATCTCCGCGGCGGTCCGAATTGCGAGTTCCTGTGGGCCATGCGGAATCAGATCTTCAAGGACAGGGGTTATTGCTTTCGGACGGCGCGGGCGATCAGCTATTTCGGCAACGAGGGCTGCCGCTTCGATGACATGGCGGCGGTCCCGCTCAGCCGGGTCGAGCGTGCCAATGCGGCGGTGATCGCGCAGGTCGAGCGCGAAAAGGGCTGCCCTCGATGAACTGGTCGACCGGGTGGCTGGGCGCGTCGCTCAGCCTCGGCGGACGATGGTGCGCGACGGCGATCGTCGTAAGCGTGCTGCAGGCGGGCGGAGCGCTCGGCCAGACGGCGACCGGCCCGGCGAACGACATCGGAGGAGCCGGCGCAGGCGGCGACCCGCAGACCGCGGTGGCAGAAGCGGAGGCCTCGTCGCGACCCTCGGCCGATCTCACGACGTCGATCCAGGACGCGCTCGGGCCCCTCGGCGATCCGGGCGGGGTGCGGTCCTTCCTCAAGTCGGGCGGGATCGAATACAGCGCGACCTACATCGCCGAGACGCTCGGCAATGCGCGCGGCGGGGTTCGGCGCGGCGCCGTCTATACGGGTCGGCTCGACCTGCAGCTCGACGCCGATCTCGAGACGCTCGCCGGCTGGAAGGGGGCGACCTTCCACACCAATGCCTATTTCATCCATGGCCAGGGGCTTTCTGGCCGGTTCGTCGGCAATCTCCTGACCGTGAGTTCGATCGAGGCTCTTCCGGCCTCGCGACTCTACGAGATCTGGTTCGAGCAGAAGCTTTTCGCCGACGCGCTCTCGATCCGTGTCGGTCAGCTTGCCGCCGATACCGAATTCCTGGTGAGCCAGACCGCCACCCTGTTCGTGAACTCGACCTTCGGCTGGCCGAACATCACGGGCGTGAACCTGCCGAGCGGCGGCCCGAGCTATCCGCTCGCGACTCCCGGCATCCGGGCGAAATTCCTGCCGGCCAAAGGCCTGTCACTCCAGGTCGGCCTGTTCAACGGCGACCCGGCCGGCCCCACGTCGGACGTCCCCGACCCGCAGCGACGAAATTGCTGCGGCACCGACTTCCGGCTTCGTGACCCCGCCTTCCTCATCGGCGAGGCGGCCTACGCCTACAACACCGAGAAGGGCTCGCCTGGCGAGCCCGGAACTGTAACCCTTGGCGGCTGGCACCATCTCTCCCGCTTCGACAGCCAGCGCTTCGACGCGGACGGGCTCTCACGCGCCGACCCGTCCTCGAGCGGGAATGCGGGACGGCTGCGCGGCAATAGCGGCGTCTACGGCATCATCGACCAGACCATCTATCGCGAGGCCGACAACCAGAATAACGGCGCCAGCGTCTTCCTGCGGGCCTCGGCTTCACCGTCGGACCGGAACCTCGTCGATCTCTACCTGGATGCCGGTATCGCCTACAAAGGCCTGTTCGAAGGGCGGCCCAACGACACGATGGGCTTCGGGTTCGGCGTGTCCCGGATCTCCCGGGCCGCGTCCGCCTTGGACCGGGACGTCGCGCTTTTCGGCGGCCAGCCGGTCCCGGTCAGGTCGGGCGAGGCGGTGCTCGAGGCGACCTACCAGGCCGTGCTCGCGCCCGGCATCACGCTGCAGCCCGACCTGCAATACATCATCCGTCCGGGCGGAGGGGTGATCAATCCGCGCGACCCGTATGGCCGGCCGATCGGCAACGCCACCGTGGCGGGCCTGAGGGCGATCATCCGCTATTGAGGCCCACGAACGGGAGGTCGACGTGACGATCAGGATCATGATGGCTGCCGCTCTGCTCGTCCTCGGCCACGGCGTCGCCGCCGCCCGGCCCGCGACCTGCGAGACCACCGACGAGGGCCGCTACGCCTGCGACTTCCGGCCCACCGACGGCAAGGGCAGCTTCCGGATCTCGGCCAGGGGAAAGCCGACCTATGTGATCGAGGTCGACGAGCCCGGGATCGCCTCTGTCTTCGCTGATTTCGGTACGGGCCGGAACGTGTCGCTGCCGGGGCCTTATCGGCTGTCGAAGGGGGATCGGGCCTGCTGGATCGGCGACGGGACGGGCGCTCGCATCTGCGCTCGCTAGACGCGAAGCGAGCGCGCCATCCGGGTCACCGCCGCATCCCAGCTCCGGCCTCCGGATCGCGGGTATCTGAGGTCGAGGCAGCCCAGAATGCCCTGCTCGCGGCGGGATAGCCGGCAACCGATGTAGGAGATGCGGCCATCTTTCACGCCGCTGGTCCCGCATGAGACCCGGTCAGAGATGTCTCATGAAGCCGGCCAGCCGCATCAGGCCCTCCGGCCATGGCCCGAACCCGCTCTCCGCGTTGAGATGGCCGACCTCGCCCGCATCGACGAGGGCGGCGCCCCAGGAATAGGACAGGTCTTCCGCCCGGGCATAATCGGCATAGGGATCGTTGCGGCTGGCGACCAGCAGGGACGGGAAGGGCAGGGGATCGCGCGGGATCGGCGAGAAGGCATGGAGATGGGCCGGAAGGTCGGGCCGCTCCACATCCGGCATCGCGACGAGGAACGCGCCCCGGACGATACCCTCCGGAAAGGCCGGAGCCGCATGCGCGACGGCCACCACGCCCAGGCTATGCGCCACGATGAGCGCGGGCCGGCGGCTCGCGGCGACGGCCTCGACGATGCGCTCGCTCCAGCTCGCCGGATCGGGCCGGTCCCAATCCTCCTGCTCGACCCGGCGGGCGGTCGAGAGCTTCAGCTGCCAGCGCGTCTGCCAATGGTCCGGGCCGGAGCCGCCCAATCCCGGGACGATGATGATGTCGCTCTCGGCCGTGCGCATCCTCCGCCGATAGCCTGCGCGAGGGCCGTCGTCGACCTCCGGGCGGCCATGCGGGCCATGCGCTTGAGCCGGGAAGCCGGGCGCGGCACACGGGCCCGATGACGGCCTGGATCGACGCCTTCCTGCCGACTTTCGGCCTCATCGCGCTCGGGAGCATCCTGCGTGCGCGCGTGCTGACGGACGCCGCCGTGTGGCGCGGCCTCGAGACGCTCACCTTCTGGGTCCTGCTTCCGGCGCTCCTCGCCCATTCCATCTCGCGGGTCGAACTCTCGACCCTGCCGCTCGCTTCGCTGGGCACGGTCCTCTGGCTGACGCTCCTCCTGGCGACGGCCTCGGCGATCGGGATCTCCCGCCTGTTCGGGCATGACCGGGCCGCCATGACCTCGATCGTCCAGGGTGGCATCCGGTTCAACACCTACACCGCGCTCGGCATTTCGGCCGGCCTCTACGGCGAGGAGGGGCTCGCCCTCGGCGGCGTCGTGGGAGGTCTCGTCGTGACCGGGGCGCAGACCATCCTGGCCGTCGTCTTTGTGGTGAGCGACGGGCGGCGCGTGTCGCCGCTCCGCATCCTGGTCCAGGTCGTCTCGAACCCGCTGCTGCTCGGCTGCCTCGTCGGCTTCGCCTTCGCGGCAGCCGGCGGCATGCCGCCCGGAATCGGGCCGCTCGCGAGATCGCTCGGCCAGGCGTCGCTGGCGCTCGGCCTTCTCTGCGTCGGCGCCGGACTGTCCCTCGCATCCTTGCGCGAGGCGCCCGCGACCCAGGTCGCGATCACTGTGCAGAAACTCGTGGCCGTGCCGGCCGTGACGCTGGCACTCGCCTGGGCCTTCGGCCTGGAGGGGCAGGCGGCGTCGGTCGCGGTGCTCGTGATGGCGATGCCGACCGCCACCACCGCCTATGTCATGGCCCGTGCGCTCGGCGGCGATGCGAGACTGATGGCCGCGACCATCACGCTGCAACACTTGGCGGCGCTCGTGACCCTGCCGGCCTGGGCGGCCCTGTTGCGGTAGGGCCACCCATGTCAGGCCTGGCCTCGCCGGGCCGAGAGCCGGGGCTTCGCGGTCTCCTGACTGCGGCATGGTCGACCATGTCGCCCTGCCGCTTCGGGCTGCGGTCGGCCGGCCGAGCGCCTCGCGCTGTCGCGCCAGCGCCTCCGGCCGGTGCGACGAGGGAAGCGGGCCGGGAGGACGGGGCATTCCTCGGCGGTCACGCATCCCTCGTCGTCGGCGACAGCAATCGTTTCGAAGGTGCCCTCACAGCGGAGGAATCCGGCGCTCCTGGCACCAGACGGGCAGCACGGCTACACGCTGCCCATGAATCAGGCAACGGCAGGCGAGATCAGGCGGGCGGCGCTGCGGGCCGATTGGATGCGCGAGGTGGCGGCGACGCTGACGCTCGCCTGGCCCATGATCCTGTCGAACCTCGCCGGGACGGCGCTCGCGACCATGGACCTCGTCCTGATCGGCCGGCTCGGGCCGGAGCCCCTGGCCGCCGCGGCGCTCGCGACCAACCTTTTCCATGCCGTGCTGATCAGCGCGATCGGTCTGGTCACCGCGGTCTCGCCGCTCGTCGCGGCCGAATACGGCCGCTGCCGCCATTCCGTGCGCGACATCCGGCGCAGCGTCCGGCAGGGATTGTGGGTCGCGATCGCCATCTGCGCTCCGTCCTGGCTCTTCCTCTCCCAGGGGGAGACGCTGCTCCGGACCCTCGGCCAGACGCCGACGCTCGCCGCCGCGGCGGGCGGGTATCTGCACGCCCTGCAATGGGCGCTGCTGCCGAATCTCGCTTTCGTGGTCCTGCGCCTGTTCATGGCAGCGCTCGGCCGCCCGGGCTGGGGGCTCGCCATCGGCCTGCTCGCGCTGCCCGTGAACCTTCTTCTCGCCTGGATGCTGATCTTCGGCCGGCTCGGCGCGCCGGCCCTCGGCCTCGCCGGAGCCGGCATCGCGACCACCATCACGGCCGCGCTCGCCTTCGCGGCGCTCTCCGCCGTAGCGATGACGGACAGGCGGTTCCGTCGCTATCACCTCTTCGGCCGCTTCTGGCGCCCGGACTGGAACCGCTTCCGGTCGATCTGGCGCATCGGCCTGCCGATCGCCGTGACCCTCGCCTTCGAAGTCGCCTTCTTCGGCGGCGCCGGCCTCCTCATGGGCGTGATCGGGACGACCGAACTCGCCGCGCATACGATCGCGCTGCAGATCGCGGCGCTCTGCTTCATGGTGCCGCTCGGGGTCGGCCAGGCCGCGACGATCCGGGTCGGGCATGCCCTGGGTGCCGCTGATCCGGCGGCCGTGGGCATCGCCGGCTGGGCCGCGTTCGGCGTCGCCATGGGATTCGGCTGCCTGACGGCGCTCCTGCTCGTCGCCGTGCCGGGGATGCTGGTCGGCGCTTTCCTCGATCCCGCGGCCGTGGGCAACGGCCCGGTGATCGCGCTCGCGGTGCAGTTCCTGTTCTTCGCGGCCGTCTTCCAGCTCGCCGACGGGGCGCAGGTCGTCGGTGCCGGCATGCTGCGCGGCCTCAAGGATACGCGCCGGCCGATGCTCTATGCGGCGCTCGGATATTGGGGGATCGGAACGCCCGCGGGCTTGCTGCTGGCCTTCCCGGGCAAGCTCGGCGGGACCGGTCTCTGGATCGGCCTCGCCATCGGGCTCGCGGCGGTCTCCCTCATGCTGCTCGCGCGCTGGTGGCGACGCGAGACGCTTCGCCTCGTGCCGCGTCACTTGCATTCCGACTGACTTGGTCGGTCCTGCGCCAACTCCGGACATCACGCGCTCGCCCGAGACCGGAGATTCGGGGTGGCCGCTTTCGGCCAGCTCAGGACTCGAACGGGGCGACCTCTCGGGGCACCTTGCGAACAGACTCTGCTCTCATCTTTCGACGAGTTCGCCCTACGCCGCATGGCGCAAGGCGCGGTCGGGACGGAGCCGCAGACCGGGACGATGCGGCGGGCCGCCGTCGGGCCGTCCGATGTCGCGGCAGAGCATCCTGCGACAGGATCGACGAGCACCCCGCTCAGCGACGGCGAACGTGCGCTGGCATCTCTCTCGCCGCCGTCTTACCGTGGCGGCCAAGAACGAGGGAGGATCACATGACTACGACCCGTCGAACGATCCCTGTCTTGCTGGCGGCAGCCGCCGTCTCGGCCGCCACGGGTTTGCGCGCCGCATCCCCGGCCGACGACGCGGTCGCCCAGCGGGTCGAGGCCTTCCGGGCCGCGCAGGTGGCGGCCGACCCGAAGGCGCTCGACGCCCTCTGCGCGCCCGAGCTCACCTACAGCCACTCGGACGGGCGCGTCGAGGACAAGGCCGCGTTCATCACGAACGCGACCGCCGGCCGCAGCAGGTTCACCAAGCTCGAATACCGCAATCCCAGCATTCGCATCGTCGACTATGCCGCGATCGTGCGCTTCAACTGGGTCGGTCAGCAGGTCGCGACGGACGGCCGGACGACCGACACCAACCTTCACGTCCTGATGGTCTGGCAGAAGCGCGGCTCCGACTGGCTCCTGCTCGCCCGGGCGACGACGAAGCTCTGACGGGGTCGGGGCCGCTCCTTCGTCCTTGCGAGCGGAGCGAAGCAACCCAGAACGCCGCAGTCGATCGCGATCGCCGGAGATGTGCGTGCGTGCCGCGCTCAGCCGTGATCGAGCAGGAGTTCGAAGCCGCCGAAGATCATGCGCTTGCCGTCGAAGGGCATCTCGCCGTCTGGCTTCATGCGGGGGTCGGCCATGACCTTCGCGTTGCCGGCATCGCGCGCCTCCTTCGAGGGCCAGACGATCCAGGAGAACACGACCGTCTCGGCGGCCTCGGCCAACACGGCGCGGCGGAAATCGGTGACCTTGCCGTCGGGAATGTCGGTGCCCCAGTATTCCACGACCCGGGTCGCGCCGTGCTCCATGAAGACCGGCGCTACCCTGGCGGCCAGTTCGCGATAGGCGTCCTTCCTGTCCGTCGGGACGGGAATGACGAAGCCGTCGATATAGGTCATGTGGGCGCTCCCTCTCGGTTTCGGGCGTGAGGCGTCGATCCTGCCTCGTGGGCGCCCGGAATCCCAGGCCCGGATGGCCGGCCTGTGTCCGGAGGACGAACCAGGGTCGGGAGTCCCGACACACGGCATCACACAAACGTGGGGATTACTCAGCCGCTCGCGCGTGACGCGCAGGATGCTGGCCAGGGGCCTGCTACCGGGCTTCGCCGCCGACCGCCTTCGCCCAGCTCTCCATCGCGGCCATCGCTGCCTCTCGGCCGATCTGTTCGGAGGGCATCCGGCGCTCGCCCGGGGGAAGGCCGGCCTCGCGGCGGAGAAGGCCGGAGTCGATGCGGGTCCGAACCTTGGGCGAGACGTGGCCGAGCGTCTCCGCGCTGTCGGACAGGGACGCGGCGTAGACGAGCTTGCGGATGCCGGCGAGCGACATCGCGGCGACGCACATCGCGCAGGGCTCGCAGGACGAGTAGAGGTCGCAATCGGACAGGTCCGTCGTGCCCAGGCGCCGGCAGGCGTCGCGGATCGCCTCGACCTCGCCGTGCGAGGTCGGGTCGTGGCGGGCGCGGACGTGGTTGAGGCCTTCACCGACGATCTCGCCCGCTCGCACCACCACGGCGCCGTAGGGAGCGGCGCCCTCCGTCTCGAGCGCTTGCCGCGACAGCGCGATCGCCCGCGCCATGAAGTCCGCCGCGTTCATCCGGTCTTCCCCCTCCGTCGCCGGGATCCTGTCACGGCCGAACCGTCACGGCCATGGCAATCCGCGTCGCGGCGCGGGGCGTGTCACTCTTCCTTGAAGCCGTAATCCGGCACGCCCTGCTGGTTGCCGTAATACTTGTAGGGCA